>JAURNO010000287.1 GCA_030830145.1 Verrucomicrobiota bacterium | reverse complement strand
GACCATGACAGCTTCTTCGGTCTCAGAGCAAGCAAACAGAAGGCGGTTTACGGATACGAATTTTTGGTCTCATTTCACAATACCCGACCCGGATCTCAATTCAGGTCATTGGCAGATCGTCAAGGAAAACACATTAACAAGCAGTCAACCTTTGGGGACAGTCAACATGACTGTTTCTTTGGCGAGTTCGAATTTCGGAGGAGCATTCTCAGGGCTCGCCTCCGGCTTAGGTAATTTTTTCGTAGGAGAAGGCGAGGGTGCAGTTCGCATAGATTACGACATCAACAATGACACGCTGTCCGGACTTATCGATCGGGTTAACTCTTCGGACGCAAATATAAATCTCTTCTATGATCCTGTGGGAGATAGGTTCGTAGCACGAAACAAATCGACCGGAGCAACTGGAATTACCCTTCATGAGTCGCCCACATGGGACAGGCTAGCATCGTCCAGCGTGAACATAGGAGCGGGCAACATCCTTCAACTAATGGGACTGACTGATCCCGCCATCATCTCCGACTCCTTTAACCAATCTTCCCTCGCCTCTTATTCCGAGGGCACATATGTCTCCATCAGCAATGGTTCCACGACAACATATTGGCAAGCACTCCAAGACAGTCCAACGGATGAACCAAGTGCATCAAGTGGTCAGTGGCGACAGGTAATTCAGGGCGTCGGAAGAACGATTGAAAGCGAACTCGGAAGTAATTCCGCCGTCACAATCAACGGTGGTGACTTAGTTTACAGCACGGACTCCAAATTCGAGGGAAAACACCATGGTTACGAGGGGATTAGTTTTGACATTGGTAGCGTCTCCATTGGGGGCTCCGCATCCTTCACTATTGCAAAAGACATAAATGCAGCCAAAGCGGCAATTGACACTTTCGTTGAGGAATTCAACGACGCCCAAGATTACATAAGCAGCTTGACTGCTGTTGTACAGGATGGCGAAAATGTTTCTTCCGGAAGTTTTACGGGCAATATAGAAATCAGCAGATTGGGCAGTCAACTGAGAAAAGTGGTATTCGGTGAAACAAGGCCACACTCTGAAAGTAAGCGTACATCGGACGGGGCTGACCTCATCATTAACTCCAATGACGCCGCCAATACCGAAATTACAAACATAGCTACTCAACTAGCTTTAAATTCGGGTAACGATGGTTATATTATTAAGGTATTGGACCAAAACTCGACTGGCTCAGTTGCTTATTTCAAATGGAATGGCTCCACTTCGGATTGGGAGCAAACGACTGCCGCTTATTCTACTTTTCGCCTGCCTGATGTTGGACTTGATTTCGGTGTTGGCTCCGACAGGTTGGTTGTTGAGAACTCGGCCCTGTTGCTTCAAGCCCTCAATGATACCCCGGAAAAAGTCGAAGCTCTATTCTCCGAGGCTACAGTTGAAAACGCTTTCGATCAAAACACGCAATCATCACGCACCTACCAAGGTGTTTCCTATGCATTGGACGATTTCATCTCTAACTTCCTCTCTGGTGATGATGGGACTGGTTACAAGGGAGCCTATCAAGCTCACATCGATAGTGTTAAGACCCAAAATGAACGGATTGACGACAAAATCGAGCAACTTGAAAGATACCTGAAGAGCAGAGAAGATCAATTGAGCGCGGGTTTCATGAAGATGGAGGAGATGCAATCGAAGTTGGACACCCAACTGCAAACACTTCAAAACTCCCTACCAAAGAAAAAATGACCACTAACACTTTAACAGCCTTTGTTCTTCTTGCCATTCTCTTCGGCACCGGTTGCCGGAGGTTCGAGGAAGAAAAGATCGTAGCTCAGGCCGAGCCTTTTGTTCCCAGCAACCTGTACCCGATTGAAAGATTGCCTGAATACTTCAATCGGGTTGTCGTCCTTCCGTGCTACCATGCCGATCCGGACTCACCGCTACTTGCTTATGCAGATGAGATCTTTCATCAGGAGTTGTCGCAGGAAAGAATCTTTGAAACCATTCGAATGTCCCAATACGAAATGAAGACGCACTTCGGCGTCGAGCGCGTTGACTCGAGCAAACCATTACCCGAGAACTTCCTTCGAAAACTCGAAGAATTGACAGCGGCAAACGGAGTACTCTTCGTTGATTTGGATTCATATAGACCTTACAGACCACTTGCTCTTGGTGTGAGGGCAAAATTGGTTGACCTGAAAAGCGGCGAATTCATGTGGGCTATTGACGAAACTTTCGATTCTGGTCATGCCAACGTGATAGCAGGGGCAAATGTATTTCAAAAAACCTCTCAAGTTCGTGCAATTTCATCCAAGACCGCTGGTAGCACTCTTCACTCTCCGAGGATATTCTCCAAATACGTCGCCTCCACATGCTTTTCGACGATGCCATCAAGGTAACGATTAAAAGGTTGCACTTCACTCTATTTTGGCGCAATATAAGCTGTATATTCTATTATGGACGCCATAAGCAATAACGAGAACACCCCTGCTTTAAGGGCATACTCTAAGGCTAAATTACCTTCGCCCCAACTTGCTTCTGGTGCTTCCGAATTAGCGGCTACAACGGTTCATCTTACGGATATTGATTCCCTTGCCACAAAAGCCAACAAGGCAGGCAGCGACATCCGCCCGGAAGCTGTAGAACGGGGTAAAGCTTTGCTCGCGGACCCTAACTGGCCTAACGACACAATACTCGAAGGACTTGCCGAGAAGCTTTTGGGTACCGAAGATTTCACTGCCTAACCCGCTGTCGGCTCTACCATGCAATACGACAAGATAGCCCGTTCATACAAGGCCCAGTCTGTGCAGACTGCGAGCCCTGGGAAGTTGGTCCTCATGTTGTTCGACGGTTGCCTGCGGTTTACAACTGCAGCAAGAAGGGCATTCGAAGAGGAAGAGTTCACTAAGAAGAACGAGGATATAAACAACAACCTCATCCGAGCTCAAAACATCGTTACCGAATTGCAAGCCTCGCTTGACATGTCGGTTCCCGGTGATCTTCCCGGTACACTTTACAGGTTGTATGATTATGTCATGCACAACTTGCAACAGGCAAACCTCAATAAAGAGCTTAAACCTATCGACGAAGCGGATAAGGTAATTAGTGAACTCCGTGAAGCATGGGCCGAAATGCTCACTCAAAATCCTGAGGATACACCTTCGGGCGACCAACAAGCCGGTTCCCTTTCACTTAGGGCCTAAACGTCCCTCTTCCTTGTCCCCGAACTCGCCGGAGTTTTCATATTTTCTCGAGGCTCTTGAGACCTTCGAAAACCTCCTTCATGCCGAGACGCAAGCTATTGCGGCAAAACACCTTGAAACAATAGAGGATATAATCGCGAGGAAGGACGAAAACCTTAAGGCATTATTGGACGCCAAGGAACGCATCGGGATAAACCCTCGCTCTGTGGCAAAAGCTGACGAATTGGTTGATCAAGTCCTCGACCTGCAGGAGAAAAACGTCGAATCTTTTCGTAAGCTTTTTGAAAAACAATTCAAGGCAAACCAAGGTAAGGGAGCAGAAGAAAAGCCTATAGACATAAAGCTTAAAAAAGCTTACCTAACCAATGAGCAAACTCGCCAATCCGGACTTGGGAGCTAAGCCCGTCTTTCGACCAAAAGCCATTCGCCTTGATCAAGTCGCTCGGATCATTTAGTGATGTTACTTTGCAATGAAAAAACGAAATCTTTTTGAGAAAGTATGGGATGCTCACTCAGTTGGAGAACTCTCCAATGGTCAAACGCAGTTGTTCGTTGGAAGGCACCTGATTCATGAGGTCACAAGCCCTCAGGCATTTGGTATGCTTAGGGAGAAAAACTTACCTGTACTGTACCCGGAGCGCACCTTTGCCACGGTTGATCACATCGTGCCCACGAATGAAGTAAGCGAACCTTACTCAGACCCCCTTGCGGATGCAATGATCAAGGAGTTGAGGCGAAACTGTGACGATTTT
>JAURNO010000286.1 GCA_030830145.1 Verrucomicrobiota bacterium | reverse complement strand
GTCACGAAAGCGAACTTTTGCAATTTGGAGGAATTTTCGGCGGTGAAACTCTGATACCAAGTCTGACCGGAACTCGGATGCGGGATACCGGTATTGGAGGCCGATTGATCAACCATGAGCGTTGACTGCGTTTCGTACTGAATACTCCCGTGAAGACCGCAAAACAGAAGAGGCAGAAGCAAAATACGAAATGAAAGCCGGCGAATATGCATCGTAAGTCTATGTATTTTATTGGTTTGGGTGAAAATCGATTTCGAGTCAGAGCTCTGTAATTATCCTAGTCCAAAAAAAATGTATTCACAAACATAAACTGGAGCATTCTCAATCCAGTCAATGATGCCAAAAATTTTTACAACATCGGAGTTCGTTTCTGATGGCTGTTTTTCAGATGGATCAAGTCTGGTCGAAAGTCTTGTAAAGCAGGAAATTCGTCCCGCCATTGAAATACGAGGTCCGAATCGATATCCGAGCTTAAAACGCATTCGGATTCTCCCGCGTTGAGAAGGGTTTCGCCTTTGGGGGCAATAATTAAAGAATTGCCCCCGAATTCCATGTTGGGATCCGAACCGATCCGGTTGACGCCCACGACGTAGGCTTGGTTTTCGATTGCCCTTGCCCGTAGAAGGGAAACCCAATGACCGATACGTATCTTTGGCCAACAGGCGATGACGATAAATAAGTTGGCTCCCTGTTTCATGCCGATGCGGAAAAGTTCAGGGAATCGCAAATCGTAACAAATGAGGGGACAAGCTTCGAATTCATTGAGAGAGAAAACCTCCACCTTGTTTCCCGAATCATGAAATTTTTCTTCCTCGTAAATGGAGGCAGGGTGTATTTTTGCATACGAGCCAATTCGTTCGCCCAAGGGGGAGAAAGTTACCGATCGATTAACGCCTTTGTCACCCGTCTTATTCGGTTCGACTAGTCCGCCGGTTACCCAGCATTTCTTGTCTTTGGCCAGCCTTGACAAGAAGGTTTCGGTCTGACCCGGTTCCTGCTTTGCAGTTACTTGCAGGTTCATGCTGAAGCCTGTTGAAAACGTTTCGGGTAAAATGATCAAGGATTCCGGTTGAATGTTTTCCCCGTCGAGCAATGAACGAACGGTCAGGAAGTTGGCTTCCTTGTTTTCCCACTCAAGATCCGCTTGTACGCAATAAACTCTCACGCTTGAAAGAGGTCGGACCGATGCATGATTCTCAACTTGAATAAGGGATCGATAAACGGTTACTCGTAAGAATCAGAGGAGAAGTTAAAAAAGTGAGGCTGGTTGCCCGTCCTTTTGAAATAAAGCCAGTTCGCCAAGTTATGTTCCCAAAGGTGTGGCCAAACGTCCGATCTAGTCCACATCCAACCTTTGCGCTGCTCGGACCACATCCAAATTCCATCTTGGTTGTCGGCAGGTAAATAGATCCAATGGAGATCGTAGTGATAAGACCATCCGTTCGTGGGTAAATTGAGAATTCCAAACCAGGGGCTTTCATACCAACCGTTCCCAATCGAGAGAGCTTGGCCGAAGAGGGAGTCTTCCGAAGCAAGAGCCTGTACGGATTTGAATTTTTTGATCGATCCGAACCACCGCCCTGCTTCGTTTTCGGCATAAGAGCGAAAGTAATAGGTGGTGTTGGCTTTGGTTGGTTGATAAGCGAGAGAAAATCCGTTTTGGGGATTGAGGGCCGACAGATATACTTCCCATCCAAGATCATAGCGGGGCAACAAGCCGTTCGAAGAGACGACGAATCCGACTTTTGTGGAATTCGACCCCCCAGTACCAAGCAAGTGGCCATCGAGCAAAACGACTTGTCCGTTGGCGACGGTAGATTCCGTTCGGCTGATCGGGTATTCTACGCTTTCGAAGGGCCAGAAAAAATACCTTCTGCGTTCTTGATATCCAGTAGTTTTGAAGTGTTCCAAGGCAGCACTTGGGTTTGCTTTGTATGCCGTCCGAAGGTCTTGGTTGAGGGAAAGATAGGCATCCGGATCAAAGTGGGGGAGAGCGTCGGCAAGACTGCTGTGAGGGTGTGGTTTTTGCCCTGCCACCAATTCCTCCTCATAAAGAATGGTGGAAAGGCTTTTGGGATTGAGTTGAGGAAATAGACCGCCGAAGGTTGGATCCCGAAAGTGATGGGTTTCGAAGCGGTCACCGGAGGATTGGGGGAGCATTTGAGCGAGGTCGACTTTTCCCTCGAATAATTGATTGAGGTCGATGATTCCAATTTGTTCTCCCAAATCCCTTTCTTCGAAACGAAAACCGGATTGCGTTGGGGTCGCAGCGCTGTTGGGTTCATCCTCGGAGTCCAGTTGCGTTGGTTCGTATAGGGCCTCGAGTAAATCATTCAAGTCTTCCCTAAACTCGATTTCGTCTTCCAGGGAATCGCTTTCGACGATGAACAGTCTGTTCGGGGAAGGTCGGTTGTTGTACCCGAGTCTGGATTCATGGGTCAGGATGGGGGATGCAATTTGATAAAGAGCAATGCCGTCCTCGAGGAATTTTCGTGCTTGGGCAAGTTGCTCTTTGCTTCGCATTCCCAAAAGGTTGGGGTTGTGCGAGCGAAAGGTTTCCAACGTGGAATTGGAATCTTCTTTGTTTCGATCTTTCACAAACCCCGCATTTAAATCCCAGTCATAGGCAGATTGCATGCTGGCAAATGCAGAGAGAATTTTTACCATCGACCTGAGCACGAGGACGTCTGCGTAATCGACCGAAACATTATCCTCCGTACCGGTGTATTCAGGATCGAGATTAATCACGCTGCTCACCGGAATATTGGCAAAATACGAATCGGTTTTGACAAGTTGTGGAATGATCTCGTTTTCAAAGTGATTGGCCAGCAAACTGGAATTGAAATCACGGTTAAGTTCGAAGGAAAAATTAGCCGCAATCGATGCGTCTGCCAGGGTGAAGGAGCGAATACTTGGTTCGACGCCCAAAGAAATCAGTAATTCCTTCAATCCGTGCTTCTGAGTCGATTCTGCAAGGTAGAAAAAGGTATGAATCCCCTGAAGGAGGTTGGCCAGTGGATCGTTTGGTTTCTCAAGCAGAACCGTGTCAAGTCGTGAGATCTCGTTTGCCAATTCCTGGATTGCTTTGGGCATTTGCATCTCGTAGGTAACCGAAGGGTCGGTGCTCCATGGTTCCATCCAGAGGGAACTTGAAACTCCGATCTGCAATATACCTCGGCCGTATTCCTCTCGGTAAAGCCCTTCTTCAATCTTGGTTTTCCGGTTCCCTTCGACGAGGTCCTGGAGTTTTTGTATTTGCATGGAATGGTTGGAATCTGCACTGAGATCGAGATAATTTCCTTCCAAGATAAGAGAATACAGTTCGGTGAAGTTTGCGGAGACAAGAAAACCGAGATCTGTAAGAGCACAATCCGAGAGATCGAGAATACGTAAGTTCGAGAGAGATGAGATTCCGGAAAAGTCGGGGTTTCTCGCGCCGTAAACGTATAGGTAGTTAATCGAGCTACTTTTCCATATGGGGTCAAAGTTCGAAATTGCGGAAGCATTCCCTATTTCCAGTGTTTGCAGATTGGTGAAATGCTGCAAATCATTCAGGTTTGAAATCCGTGCCTCTCCATCCTCTTCAAACCCGAGGTAGGTTATGTTTTGAAGATGCGTTTTGGTAATCGGTTGGTTATGGCCAAGTCCTGACCATTGCAGTTGTTCGCGGACTGTTGCTTCGAAGATGGGATCCTCGAAGATGATTTGATCGGAGTCTTGTGCAAAGCCGAGCGAAGCCGATAAAAGCAAAACCGAGACTGCAAGGAGGTGAAGGGAATTGTTCATGATGGTCTAGGGTTTGGGAAAAAATTCGAGGATTACAGGAGTAATCAAGGTTGCCTGCATAGAGGAAGCGTAAGCAGGGGAATTCGTTCTTTCTTTTCTGTCAATAGAAGGCAGTTTTGGGCTTCGTCGGTGGTAATGGAAAGTTCATCCATTTCTTTGGAGTCGGTTCCATGGATAAGGCTTACTTTGCCCCAGATTCTCAAGGACCCATCGGCGTTGAATTTTCCCTTTTGGCCATAGATTCGAACGTTTGATTGCGGGTTTCGAATGATTAAGCGTATCGGTTCCGCTACGGCGTAACGGATTCCTCCTTGAGAAGAAACTTTTTGGAAGAGAGAACTAATTTTCGTACTTTTAATATAGTTGGCATCCATCTCGATCCTGAGGTCGTTGATCTTGAGGAAAGAAAGATTCATCGTGAGGAAACCAATCTTTTTCTTTTCTGCGACGACCTCTTTGTAGCTCACCTTGAGGTAACGCCTGCCAGTTTTCTCATCGAACAAATTGAGCTTGAGTCCTTGAAAGTCTTTCAAGGAGTGAGGCGAGTTTCCCGATAGGGCGACAGGTTCATGCAGTAAGGAACAAATCAAGAGAGCCAACATGGGTCTTCTTTTGAAAAGATACTGACAAACGATATAAGGTAGTTGAGTTGGAGGGGGTTTCAATAGGAAGTCAATCCTTTGACCCAAAACAGGATATTGCAAGCCGACATTTTACGTCGGGGGTAGGGCTTAAAGGGTAGAAATGATCTTTCTTAAAACTCGACTCGATTGGTTCCGTAATTGAAAAAGATCCCTTTGCCGTTGGAAACTCCCAGCATATACAACCAGGAAGCTTGCTCGGCTTGATATATATGAGGATACAATTCCTTGGTCGACCAAAACCATTTTCGTTCCTGGTCGTAGGCCCAAATCCCGTCACCTCCGTCTGCGGACAAATAAAGGTAACCGTGGACCCTGTGGTAAATCCATCCATTGCCATGATCCAAAAATTGCCCGAACCAATTACTCGTTCTCCACCCACCTGCTTCCTCCTTAGTGTCCTTCTTGATCATGGAGAGGGCTTTGGATTGGGGGTTGTTACCGGAATCGGAATCAAGGAACACCTCGATTCTGCGAACTGGACCCTCGGATATTCCGGCTTTTGTTTCAGCAAAAGTACGTACAAAGTAGACTCCTCCACTGGATATGGAATAAGTCGCCGAGATCATATTGTTTTGCGTCGTGCCTGGAATGATTTGAGAAGAGGGACCATTCATGACGGGGTGACCCTGCGAGGAAATAAGAAAACCGATCCTTGTAATATTGGTACCATTGTTCTCGAGAAGAGAGCCACTAAGTTGCATGATGTTGCCTTGGATTACTGGCGCGTTTGTTTCCAAAACGGCGAGTTTATGGAGGTTTTCCATGACGATTCCAGGGTCAATGAAAGGATGCTCTCGGTAAAGCTTGGCTATTCCTTCGGTCGTGGCGTCGTACTCGACCTCGCTCCAATTCGGGTCATTGTGAGTCGAGACACCATAAACGGCTAACCAGTAGCTTTCGAAATTGCTTTGATAGACGTTGCCAAACATATCCACCACAAGGTCGCTCTTGTTTCCGTCTGCATCTTCTATTGATAGAACCCAAGCGAAGGCCGATTCGTGATGAGGGTCAAGGTCCTTGACTTGGTCGAAACTAGTTTTGATCCATTGATCAACGGCATCACCTCTGGCAGTGGAAGGTGGCGAAGCCAATCCTGTGAGTTGAGAAGCCAAGGAATTGATGCTGTCATTGAAGGCTTTAGTCGTGTTGTAATCGGACTTGAGCTTGTTGACCGAGTTTAAACCAACATTCTCAATGAAATCGTCGAAGAGGGCATTGCGCGTGTCGATTTTAAAATCATAGGTTGGTTTGGCGTAAGGTCCCGTGTATGGGATGAAGCCACCGCCGGCGGATTGGTAAGTCATTCCGGGGGCTTGGGTAGCACCAGCTTGAGTTTGGTACCCTCCTGATACCGATTGGTAACTGCCTTGATCCCTTTCTTGACCAGCCACTAGATCAAGCGGATCAAAGGAAGTCGGTTGCTGACTGCTTGAGGCACCTTGGTTGTGAGCGGCATCGGGGAAGTAATACTGTTGGAAGAAAATCCGCTTGTGATTTTTAGCCAAAACGCTCAACCCGCTAGGGCTTTTCAAGTCAACTTGTCCATCCGATATGAAATCAAAGGGCTTGATGGTATGGACCTCGGCC
>JAURNO010000285.1 GCA_030830145.1 Verrucomicrobiota bacterium | reverse complement strand
TGGTTCCACGCGTTTCCGTTCTCAACACTATTCTTGGGATGTGGAGGTTGAAATCGCCGAGGGTATGGATGATCGTTGGGTTCACGTCGCCAGTACTTACGATGGTACCGTTATCAATCATTGGGTAGACGGAGTCAAAAGACGTATCAACGCAAATGGATGGGGAACCGACAAGGCCGTTTCAATCTTTACCGAATACGCCCGTAACGACGATGAGTTGCGACTCGGCATGTGGGGCTCTTGGACCGACATCAGCCGTACTTTTAACGGAAAAATCGATGATTTCCGCGTATATAACAAAGCATTGTCTCAAAACGAACTCGTTGCACTCTACAACAACGGAAATGGAGACGGAGTGAACGCACCTCCCCCCGTACACTTTACCATCCAAGGTTCGCAAAGTCCGGACAGTTTTACCGCGACCGGTCTTCCTCCGGGACTCTCGGTCGATGCCCGGACCGGAAAGATCGTAGGAACTACCACGGCTTTGGGTGACTACAATGTGACAATCAAGGCGGGCAACTTCTTGGGGTACAGCCCCGCCCAGACTCTTGTTCTTCACGTCAAGCCCATCCCGCCGACGATGAGTCCGAACGTATCGGACCTGACGGCATCAAACGTGTTGGGTACTTCCGCCACGATCAATTTCAAGATTGATGACACGGGTGGACAAGACGCGAATGTGACGGTCTACTACGATGATGCGAATACCTCCGAATCTCCCAATTTGGGATGGAAGCAATACTATTTCACCGGTGATTCCGATTGCGGAGTCTCGAGTTCTTTCACTTATACCTGCGCGGTTAATGTCAGGGGATCCGACAAGACTGTGAACGGTGTTCTCTTCAAAGGAGAAGCGGGTACCTCCGGCACGGGATGGGCTTTCACTTCAGGTCTTACCAGCACACATAACTCGCAAGCTTCTTCCGTGACCGGGCAGATCGGTCAGGTCTTGAGCAACGGTATGCGCTACAATGGAGATCCGCAAAAGATTAAGGTTACCGGTCTCACCGATGGCCAATACTATCAATTTACTCTCTATTCGCAGTCATGGGGCAATACGGAAGGTCGTCAGGCCACTATTTACAGTACGGACTCAGATGACTCGATCGTCGCTTATCAGGACTTCGACACCGTACCGGACGGTTTGATTGTCGAATGTTACTACAAGGCAACGGGGACGGAAGCTGAGTTTACCGTTAATCCGGAGCCGGGTTCAACCTGGCATATCTACGGATTCAGTAACCGTGTGGCCGGACCGGCCAGAGATGCGGTGGCCTCTCAATGGACCAATTCTTTCACCGCCCCCACCCTTTTGGGAGCGGGGACCCACAATGTTTCCCTCACCGGTCTGACCTTGGATTCGACTTACCACTTCCGGGTGGCGGCCACGAATTCCGCCGGGACGGGTTGGACGAACCATGCGGGAAGTTTCAAGACAAACGCTTCCCTGCTTTCACCGGTTGTTTCGGTTTTCGACGCGAACACTACGACCTTCACCCAGAATGGAGCAACCCTGATCGGACGACTCAATTCGTTCGATGGAAGCGATGCTCCTACGGTGACCGTTTATTACGGTTTGGTTGATCAAAATCTCTCCGACAGCGGATGGGACGGTTCGGCTGTGGTCGGACAGGTTCAAGCCGGAGCGGACTTCTCCAAGGCGGTAACCGGCTTGCAAAGCGGTAAGAAATACTTCTACCGGGCCAAGGCGGCCAACAATGCGGGAAGTTCCATTTCGGCAACTTCAGGAATCTTCGTGACTTTGGGTTCGCCCGAAATTGAGACGACCGTGGCTTCCGACGTAACCCCCTCTTCGGCAACCATCAATGCGAAAGTACTTAGTACGGGTGGTACCACGATTGTTTACCCGGGTAAGATTACGCCTACGACTTTCCCCGACAAGGAATTGGGCATTCATTTTGACGCCTCCGCCATTCAGGGCCTGAGCAATTTGGCAAACGTGACCCAATGGAAAGATATTTCCGGTAAAGCCAGGCACATGAATAATATCCGATCAACCCCTCGTTGGATAGCGGCCGAGCCAAGCTTGAACAGCAAGCCGGTGGTCGATTTTAACGATGCCAACGACCGGATGTGGACTTCCTACAATTTCCGTTCCGGCACCCAATGGGCCAAATGGAGAAACGGGGGATGGACGGCTTTTGCCGTGGCCCGTTACACCGCCCCATCAGGCGGAGACAGTGAGCGTCTCATTTCTTCCAGAGGAGGAAATTGGATCTTTGGATTCCATGGACAAATGGTCAATCGGCATCATTACGATAGCTGGGTCGATCAGGGTGATGATCACGACACCAATTGGCACTTGTTCAGCGTCGTTCACCAAGGAAAGTCGGACAACCCGGACCCGCAGGCTTGGACTTATGATCTCGGAACTTCGCGCGTTTCTGCAAACGCAGGATCAAACGGTGACTGGCACTTCCCTCAACAACTCGAATTCGGTGCTTACAATGACAACGGGGAAAATTCAAAGGGGCAGATTGCCGAGTATGTAATGTACTATGGAATGCTTACCGACGAGCAAAGACAGAAAATCGAGAGTCATCTGGCGTATAAGTACGGATTGGATCTCGATGCCAACCATCCGTTCGGGGATGATGTGGATGCTCTCGAAGAGACTGTGGACATAGGTGGAGCTCCGACAACGGTTACTCTTTACTGGGGAACGGCGGACGGTGGAACTGGTTCTTGGCAGAACACCGAAACCTTGAGCGGTACCCACGACAAGGGAGTCGTGGGCAAGGACATTTCCGGATTGGCCAATGGTACGACTTATTATTACCGAGCCAAAGCATCCAACAGCGTGGGTGCGGCTTGGGCGTCCGAAACCAAGACCTTCAAGGCGACCAATACCTTGCTTAACAAGGATTCGGTCCCCGATCTGGTTCTTTGGCTTTCTTCCGACGATGTCGACGGCAACGATCTGCCCGACAGTCTTTCGGACGGTGCGCTTGTTCATGACTGGAAAGACAAGTCCAACGGAGGTT
>JAURNO010000284.1 GCA_030830145.1 Verrucomicrobiota bacterium | reverse complement strand
ATCAAGTCGCAGAATTCTGCATCCCTTGGGGGGAGGTGCCAAATTTTTTGCCCAAGAAGACAAGTGGGTGGCCGTTGAGCGAAGCAATCCATGAAGAAGCAAGGGAGGAAGAGTAAACTGGTAAACGGCATGAGCCTCGTCTCCTTTTCCAAAATAAGAAATGTTTTCCTCATGGGGAACATTCGTTTCAGTCAAGATAAGAACTTCCGGGGCAACCACTTCCAGCAGGTTACGAATCAGCTTGATCATTTCATGCGTCTCGGGAAGGTGCAGGCAAGAAGTGCCTATTTTCTTCCAAAGAAAGGCCACCGCATCAAGTCGCAGAATTCTGCATCCCTTGGAAAGGTAGAACATGATGATGTCCAAGAACTCAAAGAGTAAATCAGGAGTCTTCCAATCCAAATCAACTTGATCCGCACTGAAGGTCGTCCAGACCTTTCGCTCTCCCCCCCGAGTTTGAAAGGTCGTCAGCAATGGACTTGAACGCGGACGAACGACTGCAGACAAATCAGCCTCTTCGCTGACCTCCATAATATAATTCATTCCGGGTTCGACCCCCGAAACATACTCCTTGAACCATTGGCTTTTGGCTGAACAATGGTTCAAAACGAGATCGAACATAAGCTCGAATTCCTCGGAAAGCTTGGATAAATCTTCCCAATCTCCGTAGCTCTCTTTCACTTCACGATAATCGACAACGGAAAAACCATCATCTGAGGTCCATGGATAAAAGGGCAGGATATGAATCGCGGAAAAGGAACCTTTGAGTCGGGCCGTGCAAAATTCACGGAGTGCCGCCAAAGGTGATTTGTAATCGTCGGAAACCATGTCCGCATAGGTAATGAGAACGGCATCACGCTGAGACAAGGACCTGGAATGAGAATTCTTGCTCACTCCGATTCCATATCGCCCGATCAAGTGATAAAACCGATCCAGAATCAGATCCGCCCGCTCGATACCGTAAAGAGAAACAAAACGCTTTCGAATCGTATTCAGTTTGGCGCTGGAAACATGCTTGATCAAAGTGGATTGGCTTTGTGTTTTCATTATTTAGTAGCCCACGAGGCTGGCAAGAAAGGCACGCAAATTACTTCGCACCACCGAGTAGGAGTAAAATTGTCGAGCGACCTCGTAATTGTGCTCCACGATATCCTCACGAAGTTTTTCATCCGTTAAAATACGCCGAACCCTGGAAGCCAAACTCGGGGTAACGAAACCATCCATAGTCAGCAAACGAAAGCCCTTGGGCTCAATATCGCGAACGAAAATCGAATATCGGTTGATTAAAATCGGTTTGCGAAAGTAAATCGCTTCCAGCAAGGCATTGCCAAAACCCTCGTACAAACTCGGATAAGTAACGAAGTCAGCATGCAAATAAAGATCCCACAGGGTGTAAACTTTCCTCCCTTCCGAGTCTCGATGTCGTACCTCACCGACACGGTCGGCGACCACCCGCATGTCGACCTCTTCTTCCTTGGCCAACTGCTCGAGCATACCGAGGTATTCATAACCCTCGTCTCCAGCCTCATGGGAAATGACAAGCTTGCAGCGGGGATCCTTTAGCAAACTAACCAATTTGATCGCCTGCTCTATGCCTTTTCGAGGAACGACGCGAGTCGGTTGAAGAATAAAGAAATCATCATCTGCCAGACCAAGTTCCTTGCGTACGTCGGAAGCATATTCGTCGGACGGATCCGGTGGGTTATCGAAATCGAATACGTTGGGAATTACAAGGGATGAGATGCCCTTGCGCAAGGCAAGCTGTTCCTGCGCTTCCTGATTGATTACAACGTCTCTCATGTTGGAGAGTTTCGGGGGAAAACTCATATCCAAATACTCGGGTACCGAATGAACGGAAAAACGGGTTCTCTCCCAAAAAAAATCATGGTGATGAGCGATGGCAGGCATTCTCGTTTCGGACAGAAACTCAGTGAGGGCAATTCCGAGCGGAATATGCATGGGGATAGCCAAGCAATTCTGCGGGATCAATACGTCGATGTCGAATTTCTCGACAAAATGATAAATCGTGCCTTTTAAATAATCAGCCAAAGACCGGATTCGCTCCGTTACAAAACGATCTCTTTGATCCATTCCCCAAATTCGTTCATTAATCCACTGGTTTTCGGAAAAACCAAAGTAGGCCTCCGGCACCACGTAACTGATGTCAGGATTTCTGTCGCTCTGACCGCTGTACCAATAACTGACATGCCGGTCATCCCAAAGCACTTCGGCCCACTTGGCACTCTCCAGAGAGACTCCGTCTTGCCCCGCGAATCGAGTTGAAATAAAGCCAATGTTTTGTGCCATAAATAAAAAATCGGTTCGAATTTAACCTTGCCGAAATCTAGATGCAGGAAACAGGCCCTTTTTTCAACAACGAAAAAAGAAACTAAAGTTTGTCGTGGCATCATTGTTGATTATTGATTAATCCGATTGGTAATGACTACTGAAACAAAACCAAGGGAAGTTTCCTTGGAACATTTGCTCAAGAGAATACCCGAACAGATTGAAAGACTGAAAGCGGTTCGCGAAACCTATCTCACTGACGCCGTTTTACTCGGGGAGATCCCCTCTCCCACGTTCTGCGAGGAAGATCGTATTCGACTCGCCCTTGATCGCTTCAGGGAAAACGGATTGGATGATCCCGAAATCGATGAATTCGGGAACGCCTCCGGAATCCTGCCAGGGACACAAGGAGATTCGTCCATTCTTGTGACGGCTCATGCTGATTCCGTTTTTAGTTCGGAAACTCCCCATGTCCTCAATGTGGGACCCGATTCGATTACGGGCCCGGGAATTGCCGATAATGCAATTGGCTTGGCTGCAGTGGTTGGACTTCCTCGGCTCCTCGATCACCTCGGCGTTAAACTCAAGGACGACTTGTTATTGCTCGCCAACGTGCAAAGTTTGGGGAGAGGGAACCTGGAAGGAGCAAGGTCCTTCCTTGAAACCAAGCAACGCCCGATTCGAGCAGGTATTTGCGTTGAAGGAGCGACACAGGGGCGGCTCTCATATTCGGGCTTGGGTACTTTGCGCGGCGAAATCACCCTTCGAATCCCCAGTAATTATGATTGGAATGGATTTGGAGCAGCAGGAGCCATCAGCCACCTGACTCGGTTCGTCAACCAGCTCATGGAAATTCCGATACCCAAAGAGCCCAAAACCAAAATGATATTTGGCGGACTGCGGTGCGGTTCGACCTT
>JAURNO010000283.1 GCA_030830145.1 Verrucomicrobiota bacterium | reverse complement strand
CTTTTGCTCCGGCGCAGGAGGTAGGGGTCCGCTTCCCTAAGGATGCGTTGTTCGTGCCAAATGCGTTCATCTCCGCGGGAAGTGGGAGGAAGCTCGGGGCGGGACCCTGGAAGGAGGAATTCAAGCAGAGAGAGTAAGTCGGATACGCTGTTCTCGATTGGGGTGCCAGTGAGCAAAACACGCCCGTCCGAGGAAAGGGAGGACATGGCTTGGGCGTTCTGGGTTTTGCGGTTTTTGAGGTGCTGGGCTTCATCCCCGATCACGCAGAGGAAAGGAATCCGTTGGAAGAGGTCGAGGTCCCGCACGAGGGTCCCGTAAGAGGTGATGACGAGGTCGGGTTTGCCCAGAGCGGCCGATTCTTCGGCCCGATCGGGTCCATGGTGGACGAGGACGGAAAAATCAGGACAGAAGCGTTGGGCTTCCCGTCTCCAGTTCTCGAGCAGGGTGGCGGGGCATACCACGAGGGAGGTTTTGGAAAAGCCCTGTTCCATTCGCAGGGCGGTCAGGAGGCCAAGGGCTTGAAGGGTTTTGCCCAGTCCCATTTCGTCTGCGAGGATGCCGCCGAGTTCGTTGCGGAAGAGGTGAAGGAGCCAGGCCACGCCGGTTTTTTGGTAAGGCCGCAGGATGGATTCAAGGGTTTTGTCGAGGCTTGGAGAAGGCAGGGAGGATAAATCGCGCAGGGCGGCACTCCGTTTTTTCCATCGGGCGGGTGGCTGGAAACGAGGGTCGGCTTGCAAAAGGAAATCTTCCACGGAGGGGGCTTGGAATTTTTCCACCCGGTGGCTGGCCCGTGCCAGGAGGAGGGCATCCGGGTTGCCCGAGATGCGTCGTTGGAGTTCGGTTGCTTTGTCGAGTAGGTCGCGGGTGAGCAAATAGACTTTGTTGTCGTGGCGGACGTGATTTTGCCCGGTGGCGAGGGCATGCTCAAGCTCGTCCGGGGGGACGTCACCGGCTTCGATGCGTACTTCGACCTCGGCTCCGTCCTCGTCCGACTCGCTGGCCGAGGTACGTAGTTCGGCCCGTTGTATACCAGAGGTGAGTTGACGGAAGTTTTCGGTGAATTCAGCTTCGTAGTCGAGTTCGAGTTCTTCCTGATGGGTGGCGAGGAAGTCGAGAACTTTAGAGGGGTCGCGTAACCACCACCAGTGCCGGTGGTTGCGATCGCGAAGAAAGTTCCATTCGCGCATCAGGCGCAGGACTTCCTTGTAGCCGGGATGGTTGGTGGAAGGGAGGATGAGGCGCAAATATTCGTTTGAACCTTCGACTTCGATGGGAGGGCCTTCGTATTCGGGTTCGTCGAAAACGGGTTCGGGTTCTTCTTCGGGTTCGTCCCTGATTTCGCGAACCGGGCGTGGACGTTCGGTTTCGGGGAGAGGGATGAAGTCGCTTACTCCGAGTAGCTCGCCGTTTGACCATTCGATGGCCTGATCCGGGTTGTTGGCCGGGTAAAAGCAGGAAACCTCGTGGAGGAGTTTGAGAAGTTCCCCGGCTTGGGCGAGGTCGAGCTGAATGAAGGAGGAAATTTTTCCGCCACACCATTGGGAGAGGGCAAAGAGAGAAGATCGTTCGGAATCGGAGAGCTCGCCGAAGGCCGCGTGGTCGGCTTTTTCGGGGGAGATGCGTTCGCCCTCTTCGTCTTCGAGCTCGATTTTGGCCGGGATGGCGTTTCTCTGGACGCACCCTGCGAGGGTGGGGGGCAGGAGAATGCGGAGCCTCACGGATCGGTTGCTTAGGAAAAGGAGATCGAGCCGATGGCTTCGCTCAAGTCTTTTCCGGCGGGGGCGCCGCCCATGGCGAAGTCGGGCTTGCCTCCGCCTTTGCCACCGAGTTTTCCGGCGAGTTCGCCGAGGTATTTGCCGGCTTGGTGGCCGGCTTCCACGGCTTCGTCCGAACAAATGCAAACCATTCCGCATTTTCCGTTGGCCTCGCTGGCCAGCAAAACCACGGAGGGCGCCGCCCGTTTGTTGACTTGGGCGGCGAGGGAGCGCAGGTCGTTGGGGGAGAGGTCGGGCACGACGGCCTTGACGAGGTTCAGTTCTCCTGCTTTTTCGGCATCCCCGATCAGTTTTTCGGCGATTCCGGCTTGCCCTTTTTGCTCGAAGGATTTGAGCTTTTTGTCCAGTTCCTTCACTTTGGTTTGCATCTGGGAGATGCGTCCGGCCAACTCTTCGGGTTTGCAGGCAAGTTGACGGGTTAGCTCGTTGAGCCGAGCGATTCGCTCCTCGGCCCACTGGTAGGCGGAAAGGCCGGCCACGGCCTCGATCCGGCGGGTGCCCGCGGCAATGGCGGATTCGCTGACGATGCGCAGAGAACCGATTTCCCCGGCCGAGGAGACGTGTGTGCCCCCGCAAAGTTCCTTGCTCCAGCCGCCGAGGTCGACGACCCGGACGGTTTCTCCGTATTTGTCACCGAAGAAAGCGATCACGTCGTCGGGTTTTTCGGAAAAGGGAATGTCGTTCGCTTCGAGGGGATCGTTGAGCAGGAGCTTTTCGTTGGATATCCTTTCAATTTCGGCGAGTTGTTCGGGTTTGACCCCTTCGAAATGAGAAAAGTCAAAGCGCAAACGATCGGGTTCGACGAGTGATCCGGCTTGGCGGATGTGGTCGCCCAAAACTTCACGCAGGGCCCAGTGCAGGACGTGGGTGGCGGTGTGGTGACGCTGGATGGCTTTTCTTCTCTCCAGATCGATGTTGAGTATGGCTTGTTGCCCTGCGAAATCGATCCCTTCGGGTTTGGATTTCAGTTGGTGCAAAAAACGGCCGGAGGCATCCTTGAGAACATTCTCGATGACGAGGGTCTGTTTGGACACGAAGATTGTTCCGGAGTCTCCGGTTTGTCCACCCATCTCGGCGTAAAAAGGAGTTTTTTCGAGAACGACGAAGGCCTTGTCGTCCTGCTCGACCAGATCGATACAGGAGGCGGTGAAGGCTAGAAGGTTGGCGGGGTCGTAACCGACGAACTCCGTCGCATCGGCTCCATCGGAGTCTTCGCTCACCAAAATATCGACGGATTTGTGGGCTTCGCGGGCCCGTTGCCGTTGTTTTTCCATTGCCGACTCGAAGGCGTCTTCGTCGACGCTGAGGCTGCGTTCGCGGGCCATCAATTCAGTCAGGTCGAGTGGAAAGCCGTAGGTGTCGTAGAGCTTGAAGGCGAATTCACCGGAGAGGACGTCTCCTTCCTTCAGGGCATCGACCTCGCGGGTGAAGAGTTCGATTCCCCGGTCGAGGGTCTTGTTGAAGGATTCTTCTTCGGAACGGAGAATTTTTTCTATCAGTTCGGCCCGGTCGCCAAGTTCGGGGAAGGTTTCCTTCATCTGTTCGATCAGGGCGGGTGCGAGTCGATGAAAGAAGGGTTGGGAAAAGCCGAGGGTGCGGCCGTAGCGTATTCCTCTGCGCAAAATCCGGCGCAAGACATAGTTGCGATCGCTGTTGCCGGGCAGGATGCCGTCCGCAATGGAGAAGCAAAGGGAGCGCAGGTGATCCCCTATCACCCGGAAGGCGACGTCGATTTCCTCTTGTTCGTTGGTTGGCTTGCCCTCCTCGGGTAGGGTCGAGGCGTAGTTTTTTCCGGAAATTTCTTCCAATTTGGAAAAGATGGGGGAAAATACGTCGGTGTCGTAATTGGATACGGGTTTTGAAAAATCAGTGAACCCGTTGGTCGATTGCACGACCGCGGCGACCCGCTCGAAGCCCATTCCGGTATCGACGTGCTTGGCGGAAAGAGGAGTAAAGTTTCCGTCGCGGTCCGCGTTGAACTGGATGAAGACGAGATTCCAAATCTCAATGCAATGGTGAGAATCGGCGTTGACGAGCCTGCCTTTACTTTGTCCGTCGGGGGTGAGGTCAAGGTGGAGTTCGCTACAGGGACCGCAGGGGCCGGTTTCGCCCATCATCCAAAAATTGTCTTTCTTGTTGCCCATGACGACATGAACGGCGGGATCGAGGCCTGCCTTTTCGAAAATGCCTGACCAGATGGCATGGGCTTCCTCGTCGAATTCGGCTGGGTCGCCTTCCGAGGGTTGATAGACGGTCGCGTAGAGGCGTTCGGGCGGGAATTTCCAAACCTCAACGAGCAGTTCCCAACCCCATTCGATGGCCTCCTTTTTGAAGTAGTCACCAAAAGACCAGTTTCCGAGCATTTCGAAGAAGGTATGGTGGTAGGTGTCGAAACCGACGTCTTCCAAGTCGTTGTGTTTGCCACCTGCCCGAATGCATTTCTGCGTGTCGGCGGCCCGGGTGTAGGGGGCTTTTTGATCGCCGAGGAAATAGGGGACGAACTGGTTCATCCCAGCGTTGGTGAATAGCAAATTGGGGGATTCGGGGAGGAGCGAAGCCGAGTTTACGACCTGATGTTCTTTCGATCGGAAGAAATCAAGAAAGGATTGACGGATTTCCCGGGCCTTCATGCGAAATTCTCCCCAGGTAAGGCGTTCGAGGATGGCTGCACCCATTTCCTCGGTTCCCACGGATTCGCCTCCTTGGGCGAGGTCGCCCGTGCGGAAGCCCGACCGGATGGTTTCCTTGACCGCTTGCTCTATGGAAGCGGCAGCTTCCTCGAGTCCGAAGCTGTATCGGAGCATGAGAGCGGCGCTCAGAACCTGGGCGCAGGGGTTGGCCAGACCTTTTCCTGCGATGTCGGGTGCGGTTCCGCCGGCCGGTTCGTAAAGTCCGAAAGGAAGACCCATGGAGTTTTTTCCGGTTCCCAAGCTGGCGGATGCGAGCATGCCGAGCGAACCGCAGATCACGGCGAGTTCGTCAGACAGAATGTCACCGAACATGTTCTCGGTAACCAAAACGTCGAATTGATTTGGGTCGCGGACCAGTTGCATGGCAGCGTTGTCGACATACATGTGGGAAAGCTCGATCGAATCGTCGAGCTCGCGGACGCGTTCGGTCACGATTTTTCTCCAAAGTACGGAGGTTTCGAGGACGTTCGCCTTGTCCACGGAACAAATTTTTCCTCCTCGAAGGCTGGCTGCCCGAACCGCGATTTCAATGATCCGCTCGATTTCGCCGCTCCGGTAAACCATGGTGTCGATGGCTTCGAGTTCGCCGTTCTCGAGTGTCTCGGTTCGCTTGGGTTGGCCGAAATAGACTCCGCCGGTGAGTTCGCGAACGCAAAGAACGTCGATTCCGTTGGCCACGGTTTGAGGGCGGAGGGGCGAAAGGTCGGCCAATTCGGGGTAAAGGTTGCCGGGTCTGAGGTTGGCGAAGAGCTCGAATGCCTTGCGGATGGGCAAAAGGGCGGCTCGTTCGGGCTGTTCTTTGGGCGGAAGGTTTTCCCACTTCGGTCCACCGACCGAGCCGAAAAGAATGGCGTCGACTTGTTCGCAGGCTGCCAAAGTTGAAGCAGGCAGAGCTTCCCCGTGATTGTCTATTCCGATTCCCCCGACGTCATGGGGTGTACTCTCTGTACGAAAGTCATGCTTGGATCCAAGGGCGTTGAGGACTTTTAGGGCGACATCCATGACCTCAGGGCCAATGCCGTCACCTGGTAGGGTTGTGAAACGTATGGTTTTCATAACGAGAGAGCATCCATAAGGGATCAG
>JAURNO010000282.1 GCA_030830145.1 Verrucomicrobiota bacterium | reverse complement strand
AATCAACCCTGCGGTCACGGGAAAGGATCAGGAAAAGCTTACCACCCAGTACACCGAACGAGCGGTTTCCTTCATCGAAACAAACAAGGACAAGCCCTTTTTCGTCTATGTCCCTCATAGCATGGTCCACGTACCCCTTTACGTGTCGGATAAGGTCAAAGGCAAAAGTGGAGCCGGTTTGTTCGGGGACGTGATGATGGAAGTCGATTGGTCGGTCGGAGAGATTATGAAAGCCTTGCGAAAACATAACTTGGAAAAGAATACTCTGTTCGTCTTTACCTCGGATAACGGTCCATGGCTCAATTATGGCGATCATGCGGGTTCCGCCGCCCCCCTGCGCGAAGGAAAAGGAACAATGTTCGACGGCGGATGCAAGGAACCCACCTTGGCTTGGTGGCCCGGAACCATTCCGGCGAATTCAGTGTGCAGAGAGCCGGTTATGACGATCGATCTACTCCCCACGATCGCCGAATTGATCGGAGCGAAGTTGCCCGACCACCGGATCGACGGAAAGAATGTTTGGCCTTTGTTCACCGATGACAAGGCAAAGTCCCCTCACGAAGCGTATTACCTGTATTACGGAAAACAATTACAGGCGGTCCGAGAGGGAAAATGGAAACTGCATTTCCCGCATGGCTACCGCACGATGGCCGGTAAACCAGGTGGAACTGAAGGAATCCCCACTAACTATTCGCAAGCGAAGATCGGGTTGGCGCTGTTTGATTTGGAAAAGGACGTCGGAGAATCGAAAGACTTAAGCAAGAAGCATCCGGAGATCGTAAAACGCCTTTCTGCACTGGGGCAGAACTTCGACAAAGATTTGGCCAAGACCAAACGTTCGGCCGGAAAAATTTAAAAATCAAATGATCGAAAGACCGGTCTACTCCTGCAGACTCCTGCTCCTTTGCCTGCTAACGAGCTTAGGGTACTCCTGCTCCCAGGAACCCGAAGAGATCGTTGCGGATTGGAAGGAAGAAGGGTGGACAAAGTTCAAAACACACGGAACGAAGAAAGAATTTTCGCGACAAGGTAAGTTGGCGAGCGAAAAAGCTCAGTCTATCCAGGTATCTTGGATCGAGCGTGGAAAACGCAAAACCAAAATCTATTCCCAATCGACTCATTACTACGCGGCGTTGCGTTTCTTTTGCAACGACGGAGACGAATTCGTCATCGTAATGCGCAAGCGCAAATAAAAAAAGGGCGATGGATCGCTCCACCGCCCTCCTTAAACCGGAAACAGAAATTTTCCTCAGGAAGCGAGAGCTTCCTTGGTCGTCTTGATGATGACCGCGGCAATCCTGTAAGGATCTCCATTAGATGCCGGACGACGATCCTCCAAACGGCCCTTCCAGCCGTCTTGGATGGTGCCAACCGGGATTCGGATGGAAGCGCCACGATCGGAAACCCCATAACTGAACTTGTCAATGGACTGGGTTTCGTGAGCGCCCGTGAGTCTTTGGTCGTTGTCAGAACCATACACGCTGATATGACGGCTGATGTTTTTGCCGAACTCTTCGCATATTTTCGTGAAAAGTTCCTCGCCTCCTTCATCGCGCATGGCGCCGTTGGAGAAGTTGGCGTGCATGCCCGAGCCGTTCCAGTCGCCCTTGATGGGTTTCGGGTGAAGATCAATGGCTATATCGTAGCTCTCGGCAGTGCGCTCCAGAAGATAGCGGGCAAGCCAAATTTGGTCACCGGCATTGGCGGCACCTTTGGCGAAAATTTGATATTCCCATTGGCCCATCATCACTTCGGCGTTGATACCTTCGACGTTCAAGCCTGCTTCCAAGCATTGGTGCAAGTGTTCGTCAACCAACTCACGACCCTTGGTGTTACGAGCGCCGACCGAGGTATAGTAAGGTCCTTGTGGTCCGGGATATCCGTCCTTGGGGAAACCAAGTGGAAGGTTGGTCTCTAGATCGATCAGGGTGTATTCCTGCTCGAAACCGAACCAAAAATCGTTGTCGTCTTCGTCGATGGTCGCACGCCCATTCGATTCGTGAGGCGTACCGTCTGCATTGAGCACCTCGCACATGACCAACCATCCATCACCTCCGAAGCGATCGGGATCAGGTATGATGTAGACAGGCTGAAGCAAGCAATCGGAGTCGTCTCCGGATGCTTGTTCGGTCGAGGAACCGTCAAAGGACCATTGCTTGGCGTCCTCCAGCTTACCGCTGAAGTCCTCAACAATCATCGTTTTACCGCGGAGGCTCTGGGTGGGCTTGTAGCCGTCGAGCCAAATATATTCTAACTTATGCTTACTCATGGGTGATTGGATTGGGTTCATTTCCCGAGAGTAGACGATTGTCTACCCACAAGGGACAAGATAAAAGGTTAAAAGCAAAACCGATGCCAAAGGTTTATGCACGCACAAAATTGAGTAATTTTTACACTCTTGGACAAGAAGAATAAAGCTCAGTTTTCAGATGGATTCTCGGGGGCATCCGCAAGAAGTCGAAGCTCATCACTCATAGAGCCGACGATTTTCTTCCAAATATGGTCTTCCTTGTCCATTTTGGTGAAAAGATCGTAATCAAGGCTATGCATGAGCCAGGCATCGTCATCCAACTCGCTCTCAAGCTGTCCAGGAGACCAACCGGAATGACCAAGAAAACATGCAAGCTTGATGTTTGGGTTCTCTTCTCGGAGAGCTTTGGCTTTTTCCAAATCAATACCGAAATAAAGTTTGAAAGAAGATGGACTGTCCAGCCATTCCCAGCCCGCCACGATCAATTTCTCAGTCTCCACGGGGCCACCCTCAAAAACAGGTACGTCCGCAAATTCAACAACCTGGAATTGCTTGTCCAAATCACCGAGCCTTTGTCCCGTAGGTCGGTTCAGAATCACTCCCAAAGTCCCATGATCTTCGGAATGAGAAGACAAAAAGACAACCGTCTTCAAGAAATTAGGGTCCTTTAAACTAGGATGCGAAAGCAGAATACTGCCGGAAAGACATGGAGGGGATTGATATCTTTGGGTAAGGTTCAAAACAATAGGGTTCGAATCATAATCTCAATGGATTTGGGCAAAAAGCAAGAGAAACTGACAAAAACACTTCGTCAGTTCACCAAGCCACATTGAAAAAAGACCCGAAGCGAAAAATTATCCCGATATCACCGATGCCTCGTCTGATATTTCCTCGACGACCTTGGACTTGGTCTTGGGTTTGGATTTCTTGCTATCTTCCTCCACCGGGTCAACCTCGACGCAACCTGGCACCTCAGGTGGCGCGGTAGCCTCGGCATCACCCCATTGCTCCTCATAAAGTGCTTTCAAGTGTGTAAAGACTTCTACGATGGAAGCGTCTTCTTCTATCTCAAAAAGCTTGAGAATCAATTCCTTGTTGTTTTTCAACTGTAGACGTTTTCCCAAAGTCTCCATTCCCCTGTAACTGTTAATCACTTCCCGCGCTTCTTCCTGCTTCGCGAGAATCCTTTTCGCATCTCTGTAGGTAATACTCATATTATTATAGACCCCTTTTTTCCTTAATCGTTCGAATTGATAATCTCTTTCCCGGATTTTGCAATCCGAGCCCCTTCAATATGGATAGGCAATCACCGGGGCTGACTCCATTAAAAAGAGACGAACGTGAATAAGTTTTCTTCAAAAAATCACTACGGCAGACCAAAAGATGGAAAGACAAACTACGGGAATCCATCGTTTACACTTCAATCCAAATCTCCGAGAATCCGATCTATGTCAAATTCCAGTCTCTTTGCCTTCTTCTTTTCAAGCCTGATTTTGGCTCTACCTTGTTTCGCGCAACCGGGGCTTTACAAGAAGATCAGCCCGGCATGCGTCGAAATCCTGGTCGGAGGCCGACTGAATGGATCGGGGGCAATTGTCTGCCCCAGCGGCCTCATTCTCACGGCCTGTCATGTAATACGAAAGAAAAGCAAGAAATACGAAGCTCTCTCCCCTCATTTGGAAAGAAAGCCATTAAACCTGGTCGCAACCTATCGAGGCAGCGACATGGCTTTGCTCGCCCTACCCCAGCGCGAAACGCCCTACCCCGCACTGTCTTTGGCAAAGTCCATCCCGGCCGAAGGAAGACCGGTATTCCTTCTTGGTTCACCCATTTTCAGACATCATCTTCTTTTAAGCGGAACCATAGCAAGAAGAAGCGAATCCTTTTCTTGGTATGACGGAGGATTCACCAACACCATACCGATCAGCGGAATCGGGGCTCCGGGGTCATCGGGAGGTCCATGGGTAAATACCAAGGGGGAGATAATCGGGATTCAAGTTGCAAGCGTTACCACCGAAAAAGGACATCAGGGTGTCAGTTCAGCCGTGCCCTTGCATTCCATTCGCAGGTTTCTGGCAAAAAAGAAAAACTTGTCCGTGGCATGCATCGAGGCCGCAGTCGAAGAACTATGGGGACAATCACCCCACCTCATTACCAAATTAAAAGCGGAAACGAAGGGACTCCTTCTTCGTCAAGTCATAAGGGATGGCGTGGCTTTCAAGGCCGGATTGCGAGACGAAGACTTGATCTTGGAAGCAGATGGAAAGTCTTACGTACGGATCGAACCTTTTATGACCATGCTGAGAAAAAAGAAGCCCGGATCCATGATCAAGCTGAAGGTTTCATCCGTTAACGGAGACAATGAAAGGGAGATAACCCTTCCAACCGCATCCTTGAATTAGCAAAACAAATTAATTCTCCTCGGGACCGAAAGCCTGTGCGTTCTCAATGTGGAAGATCCTTTTGTGCTTAAGCAATTCGGTACTGAGTGAAACCCCGGAAGCATTGGCCCGCCTCACGTTTACCGATAACTTGACACGGTTGTGCTTCAAGCAGGAGCAAAAAGTCATACCCTGTTTGCGAAATTTATCGCTCTGACCAAAAACAACCAACCCCCGTCGCTTCGGAAAGAAATCGGCAGTCCACTCCCCTGCGACGGAGTCCAAACAAACAAGAATCATGACCGAAGAATCTTTTTGGGTAAACCGAAGAGCATCATCCAGTTTTTCAAAATTCAAAAACTGAATTCCATGACCGGCAATACGAGTTTCCGACTCGGCAATCACGAAAGACAGGCGTTCGCCGAAGCGGAAATCATCTTTTCCGACAATCAGTAATTTCACGGGTTTACCTGCAGGGGGAAGATCGTCTTCCCTCCACTTGACCCACTTGAGTGCATGATAGAGATGGGTTACTTCAAGATTTACCATCTGGGATTTCGATTTCACCAAGGGCAACATGAGACTTTGGTCCGCGGAGGACCATACGGATACGCACGAAAAGAAAAACCCAAAAAGTAGAATCATTACCCTCCACAAACCAAGATGTAGTTTCCTCATCATCTCAAAAATCCTTGGTTATGCTGATGAGAAAAGTCCGCTCCACGCGGGCCGGTTCTACGTCGACTCCCGGGTACATCGTTTCGACATGATAAGGTTCGAGGAGATCGCGACCGAAGAGTCCGATTTCCCAGCCTTCCTTTGGTTCCCAAACAATACCCAGGTCAAGCCTGAGGTGAGAAGGGATGGTGATCGGATTATAATCGGACGGAATATCCGTCTTTCCGGCGTAGAAGAGGTTTTGGACAAGTGTTATTTCGTCCGAATAGCTGAAATGAGATGATAAGCTGGCGGTGTTTTCCGGAAAATCATAAACCCGAATACCCTCAACTTTTCCTCTTGCCTGAGAATATCCACCCCGGAGACGCCAAATTTCCGAAACCCGCCAATCAACCGAAAGCTCGCCTCCATAAGCTTCGGCATTCTTTGCCTCGTAAGCATTGCTACTAGCCGCCCGCACGGCATTCTTGGTATCATAACGATAGGTGGAAAACTCGAAAAGAAGATCCTTGTTCGGACGCAGGCGCCAACCTATTTCATAGGCGTCCATTTCCTCGCGGTCGAGGGTTGAGTCACCAGGATAGGACTGATTCAACCAAGCTCCCCCCCCACCAGGCGACCAAACCTTGTATGGAGTCAAAGTCGTGTAACGTTCCCGAAGAGAAGGCTGGCGGTGAGCCTTCGAATAACCGGCCCAGAAAACATTACTTTCATTGATCATCCAGGAAGTACGCATTCCAGGCTGAAAGCCAAACCCCGCCAAATCGTTTTCCTCGAATTTAGCTCCCATGGACAGCAGGAGTTGATCGCTTAAGGTGATCGAGTCCTGCAAATAAGCATTGAACCGGTCGAAACTCGTGTAGGCTTGATCATAATCCAATATAGGAACTTTAAGAAAACCAACCTGGAAAGGCTCGATCACCCGAGTTACTACGTCTAATTCGGTCCGTTGGGCTGAAAGACCAAATGAGAGGCGATGAAAATCGCCAACAGGTCTATTCGCATCAAAGGAAAGATCGTATTGGGTCTGTTCCCACTCGAAGCCCAAATGCCCCATATATATATCTGAATGATCTGCAAAACCGGTCAGAGACCATTCAAGATCGGCATCCGTGATTCCCTCAAGCTTACCAATAAAGTGGGCGGAATCGTTTTTCATCTCGCCGTAATACTCATAGCGCGAAATCCTCCCTCCTGGTAGGCTCGGATAGGAAATCAGTCCGGCAGGAGTGCTCCAAAAAAGAGCAGCGTTTTGGGAATAGGAGACAACCGGGGGCAGGGTGGCGGGGTCGATGTAGGAAGGATGCGCCACAGGCAGCGTTGACAGTTGCTGGGCAAAAGCGAGCGGAATGGGGTTGGAGGCATTCTCGAGATAGAAAAGACGATTGGAGAGATCAAGGACATGCTCAAGTCTTCTCGTCGCAAAGCCACCGCCAAGGTAAAAGTTGAGATCCGAATCAAGTTCCTTGTCGATTCGGAATCCGGCCTTGCGCAGGTACCCATCGTCCCGTGCGGGCAAACCGGAATCCAAGGTTCCCTCGGCATACTCCTGGCTTCTGGCCCAAACCCGGTAAAAGCTGTCCTCACTGACTTGCCCCCCGTGGACGTAATCCCCCATGAAGGTTCCGTTATCCTGCATAACGATTCGGAAGGAATCACCCTGAGTATCACCCGAGTGCTTGGTCACCAAGTTGAGTACACCATTGACTGCGTTGGTGCCCCATATCGAAGCACCCGGCCCGCGAATGACCTCGATCCGATCGATCACCGCTATCGGATAATCGTCAACCGAGTAATTGGCGCTGCCCAACATCAGCTGTGAGACCTCGCGTCCTCCGATCTTTCCGAGAAATTTCTGGGTCGAGAAACCGCTGAAATTTCTCATGGAAGCAAAGTTGTCATAGGCTAGACCACGGGTGACGTGCATTCCAGGGACGCCCCGCAGAGCTTCCACCGAGTTGAAGTAACCGTTCAGCGTAATGTCTTCGGGCCGTATTACGTGAACGGAGGCGGGATTCCTCCAGTATTCCTGATCATATCCCAAGACACCTTGGATCGGAATTTTCGACAAGTTCCGGATATCGAGATCAATCAACCTCAGCAGTTCAGCCTGCTCAAAAGGAGAGAGCCCGCTCGTATAGTTACTTTCTTCCTGCGTCTGGCCATGAGAAGAACCAGGCGTAATGTGAAGTAATGTAACGCAAGGTAAGATACATAACCTAAGAATATAAAAGAAACGGACAATCAGATGGGTGAGAAAACCTCGTAAGACTGTAAACGACTGAATCAAAGTATGTTACTTGGGCTGAGGAGAATCAACCGAATGGAAATTCGGTCCTCTGTGTCCAATAGAACCTTGCGGTCCGCTCGACGGAATGATTTCAACCACGCTTTTGAGGTTGACGAGCTTGGAACTGAGTTTGGGCGAAGTTCTCCTGAAATATTTTTCACTGATCACCAGTTTCACGCGGTTTCTAACCGTAACAAAGGAAACGTCCCCGCCCTTTTCCGTCACAAACTCTCTACCCTCTCCAAAAACAACCGCGCTTTCGGTCAAATCGTTGATCTCTCGAGGAGTAAAGGAGGAATTTGGCAGGACATAGATCAATTGCGCGCCCTTGTTCTTGAACATCTCTCCTGCCTCTTTTTTGCGGACATTCTCGAAATAGTGAAATTCCACGAGTTCCCCTTCGATCCTCAAGGCATTTTGACGAATCAGAAATTCAAGGGAATCCACGAATCCTCGGCTCTCGTTTCCAACGACAATGATTTTCGGAGACTCGCCTTCGGCAGGGAGGTGGCTTTTTTCCCAACGGGTGAAGTTCACCAAGTGAGTAAGATAGGTTGCCTGTACGCGAGCCGTCCTTCTTTCTTCCTCGGACGCTTTGACCGTCTGGGCTTGAAGTGAACTCGTTCCCAATCCAAGAAGCAAAGACAAGCCAGCGAGTAAGACGAAGGAACGTCTTGTCCGTAGCTTAAGTTTGAATCTGGATGTGAAGAAGGCCACTTTTGGTTAGAATTTTTTGGTAATGCTGAGAAGGAAGGTGCGCTCGACCTTGCCGGGTTCGACGTCGAGGTCGTTGTACATGTTTTCGGCATGATCCGGATCGAGCAGGTCGCGGCCGAACAAACCGATTTCAAGGGTTTCGTCTGGACGCCAAACCAAGCCCAGATCAAGACGGAGGTAATCATCGATGGGAAAAGGATTGTAGGATTCAGGCGCGAGCGTCCGTTCGCCGGTATAGTAAAGGTT
>JAURNO010000281.1 GCA_030830145.1 Verrucomicrobiota bacterium | reverse complement strand
AGGGAGCAGTCGATCAAGGTCTTCGTAGCTCTGTTCCTCAAAAGGCAGAAGGATCACTCGAGCAAAAGACGAGCCTTTTGGAGCAGGAGAAGCTTACCGCCGAGAGAATGACCGAGTCCGTAGCCAACCCCAAGAAATCCATCGTGGAGGCTAAAGTCTAATGGAGGGATTCGCTAAATGAAGCCAGCAGTTTCCAAAGCTCCCGTTGATGTCTCTTTGGGACAGGTTCGTGATTTGGATCGTATGAAGCAAGCTGCCGAGCGTTATCGACAGGCTATGGCCAGCGAAAAGGATCGGGAGCGGTTGATCGAGGATTACCTTCCCTTGGTCAAGTCAATCGTTTCGCGCATGCGTCATCATTTCCCGGATAGTTACGAGATGGAGGATATGTACGGTATCGGTGCCAAAGCCCTCGTTGTATCCGTTAACCAGTTTAACCCGGCGAAGGGGAAATCCTTCGGGAATTATGCAGCGTTGAGAATTCGAGGTTCTCTGCTTGACGAACTTCGACGGATCGATTCTTTGCCTCGGGCCAATCGTGCAAAAGCCAAATCGTTGCAAGCGACCATTGCGGAAATGGAAGCCCGTGACAAGCGTCCGCCAGAGGTTGATGCAATAAGAAAAGAACTTTCTCTCAGTCCTACGGAATATGAAAAGTTATTGAAGGAAACCCAGCCTATTACTTTTGTTCCCATTGATTCATCGGTTGATCGAAGTCATGATGGTGAGGGTTTGTCTTTGACCGAGACACTTTCGGACCCAACTGAAGAGAACGCTTTGGACAAAACCGAGCAAAAAGAAAAGGTTCTTTTGCTTCGCGACAAAATCAAGCAACTTCCCGATCAACAGCAAAAAATATTGCTCTTGTATTACTATGAGGAACTCAAACTTTCTGAAATTGCTCAAATCTTTAGCTTGACCGAAGGGCGAATCAGTCAAATTCTTTCCCACTCAATCCTTTCTCTTCGATCTCATTTTCAAAACCTTAATTAGAATCATTCACTAGCCATGCTTCTTGCAATAGGAATTTTTATCGTTTTCGCGTCCTGTATTGGGGGTTTCGTTTTGTCCGGAGGAAGCCCAATTACTTTGGTTCACCCCGGGGAGATTATGATCATCTGCGGAATTGGATTAGGTATCCTTGTGGTTTCCAGTCCCAAAAGTGTACTCATGGGGTTGAAGAATGACATGGTAAAAGCCTTCAAAGGTGGTGTTGCCAATAAAGGTAAATTTATAGATTTACTGGTTTTACTTTATGAATTGTTCATGCTCGGGAGACGAAAGGGTACCCCCGCTCTCGATGAGCATGTGAGTGACCCTCAGAACAGTTCGATTTTTACCAAGTACCCTTCTTTCTTGAATGACAAAGGATTGGTTGAGTTTCTCTGTAATTCCCTTCGTCCAATTGTTGACGGTCGATGCAAACCTGCCGAGATCGGCGGAATTTTGACCGCTGAGTTGCAGAGTCGGGAAGCGGAAGCCAGTCGCTCAATCAAAGCCGTTGCCATGATTTCCGATGCTTTGCCTGGGGTTGGTATCGTTGCTGCGGTTTTGGGGATCATTAATACGATGTCCAACCTTGAAGACCCGGAATCAGTCGGTCAGAAAGTTGCTGCCGCTCTAAGTGGTACTTTCCTCGGGATTTTCCTAGCCTACGGAATTGGTGTTCCAATTGGACAACTTATTACTCTGAATCAAACACAAGAGTTTCTTTATTACCATATTGTTCAACGTTCCGTATCCGGTTTTGCTACTGGTTTGTCACCTATCATGGCCGTGGAAATAGGTCGAAGGTCTCTTGATAAATTGATTCAACCTACCGCGGATGAGCTTGAGGAAAAATGCAAAGACGCTGCGAAGGGAGCATAATGTGCTCATTCCCATACAAGTGAAGTCGACTATTTCAAGGTTCTTGCTACGTAGAAGAAAGGCAGCTGCACACGGAGGTGCTTGGAAAGTCGCTTATGCTGACTTCGTTACCGGTATGATGTCTCTTTTTCTTGTGCTTTGGATTCTATCCCAAGATGAAGAGGTGATCATCGCGACTACGCGTTTTTTCCGAGACCCATACAAAGCAGGTGTCCCTAAGTCCACGCCCATTGAGCAAAAAGATGCCAGACCGGGGAGCATGGTTGATCAAATCGTTGGTCGTTCGGATACGACGATGCGCAACACCGATGACACTTCTTCCATTGATATTGATGTGTTGCATAGAATTGCTCAGGATTGGTACAAGCGTCTAAGGTTGCATGAGATTGATGACGAGACAATCCAGATCGAAGCAACGACAGATGGTATCAAGGTGACTCTTTTTCATGGAGACGAAAAACCTATGTTCGAGAGAGCTTCCAACGCCTTAACTGATCATGGCAAAAAGGTCATGCAAAGGATGTCATGGCTTTTGTCTCAGCATGTTTTGATTTTCCGCGTTGATTCTTATGCCAATCATTTTCCTCCTCACTGGGGAAAACCTCCTGAGATTCAAACCAAGGACAAGTTCGAGTTGCCCGGTGGTTTTGGGGAAGGCAGTTCCACTCTCAGGAGTTGGATTAGCGAGAAAATTGAGATGGACAGAGCTAGGGGCGATGTAACGGGAAAAGATTCCAAGTTCGGTTCATGGCCCAGGTCTCTTGCTCAGGGAACCGAGGTAACCGACGCCCTTGTTCATTACTCGGGTGGCGAACTTGGTGGCAAGCTCGAGAGGATTACAGGTCATGGTTCAACCAAGCCGAACGAAGATCGTTACCCCAATCAACCTGAAAAAAACCGCCGAGTCGAGCTCAGCCTTGTCTTGGACATGAGCAAAGAGGACTTGGCTCAGTACAAATAAAGTGCTTTGGGTATGGGAATTGCTTGATTGACATCATGGAAAGCTATTTGACAGGTCGTGGGAATTCATCGGAAAGCGATTCAGCCGATGATCCTGGGTTCCGTTCCTATTTGAGTGATCAACCCAAGCAGGCGGCGGTTCCCGTCAATGCTTCGGATCCCAACCAAGACGAGCAGGTAGAAGTCGTATACGAACAAGCCGATTGTCCGAAGGTGGAGGTTGTTTCCGTAGAGGGGAAACCCCAACGGATAGTCATCCATCTTCCCGATGGAAAGCTTCTCGAGATATCCTGCGAATATTAAGTTCTTCATCGGGTTCCTGACTTTCTCGTTTCCTGATTTTTTTTCTTCTTGTGGCGCGTTTTTTGCTTTCATGGATGCGTGAATTTGTCTTTATATCAAAATGCATCGGCTTTGCGAGGTTTGGAGCAGTACCAAAACATCATCGCCAACAACATCGCCGCAAGTCATGTCGCGGGTTTCAAAAAGGTGGCGGTTAGTTTCGAAGGTGCTGAAGGCGGAGAGATTGCAAGGAGCACTCATGACATCCTCAAAAACGAGATGCCCGGTTCCTTTCCCGTCATGAAAAACCAAGTCGATTACAACGAAGGAGAACTTCGTGAAACCAACAACCCCATGGACATGGGCTTGCGTGGAGAAGGTTTTTTCGCGTTGCTCAACGAGAACGGAGATTCCGTTTACACGCGGGACGGCCAATTTTACGTGAATTCAGAAGGTGTCATGGTCAACAGCATGGGGCATGAGTTTGCGGATGTTGGAGGAGCGAATATCCAAACTATTCCAGGTGGGGGTGATCTGACGATCGACAAGGAGGGACAGGTTTTTCAAAACGGCCAAACGGTCGGTCAAGTCGGGGTATTCGTTTTTGATAATCCTCTCCTTGATTTGCAGAAGGTGGGAGGTGGGTTTGTTCCTAATGATGCCGAAATACAACCTGAACCCGCCGAACAACAACAGTTTACCATCATGCAGGGCTATTTGGAAAACAGTAATGTCTCGGCGATTGAGGAAATGATCGGATTGATCGAGGTATCACGGGCTCACGAGGCGAATCAAAAAATGATTCAAAGTTTAGATCAAAACATGGGCAAAGCTATTGGGACGCTTGGTCAAACCAGTTAACTTAAAAATAAAAAATTATGAATTTATCTCTTTATTCTGGAGCAACTGGGATGCAAGCCCAGCAACTAAATCTCAATGTGATTTCAAACAACATTGCGAACGTCAACACTACGGGCTACAAGAAGAACAAAATTGAGTTCCAAGACTTGCTGTATCAAAACCCTCGGCAGGCTGGCGGTCAAACTGGTGCCGGTAATGTCATTCCGACAGGGGTGGAGATGGGGAACGGAACAAAAGTTGTATCCACAGCAAAAATTTTTACTCAAGGACAGCTAACTCAAACGAGCGAGAAGATGGATGTGGCAATTGATGGTGTGGGTTTCTTTCAAGTTGAAAGACCAGATGGCACCGAAGCATATACCAGAGACGGAGCCTTCAAGGTCGGTCCTGATGGACAGATTACTACCGCCGATGCACTTCCTCTCGCGGCAGGATTGCAAATTGATCCCGAGGTTACCAATGTTTTTATCTCCCCAACGGGAGATGTTTCAGTTGAGACTGCGGATGGCACCCAAATTATTGGTCAACTTGAACTTGTACGTTTCCCTAACCCTGCAGGAATGAAAGCAATGGGGGGCAATTTGTTTATCGAGACCGAAGCTAGTGGCGCCCCCGAGATTGGAGCCCCAGGAGAAAATGGATTTGGCGTGTTGCAGCAAGGTTATTTGGAAATGTCCAATGTTAACGTTGTTGAAGAAATGGTAAACATGATCATAGCTCAACGGGCTTATGAAATCAATTCGAAGTCGATTCAGACATCCGACGACATGCTCTCCAGAGTGAACCAACTCAAGAGGTAGGAATGCGACTCTTTTTGTCAGTTTGTATTTTCTTTTCCGCTCTTTCGTTGAGGGCAGATGTTGGTCGCTTTCTCGAACCCCTTCAGATCGGTCCGAAACCGGGGAAGGTTCGTTATGTGGTAAAATCTTCCGCTTTGGTTTCTCCTCATTCACCGAGACCGCAATTGCAGGAAGCCTTGCCCGCATCTGTTTCGGTCGTATTGGACAGAGCACAGATTGAAGCCCGCCTCAGCGAGGCATTGGCTTACCGTTTTCAAGCGTCCGGGAAAGTTGCGGTTTTTCTTACAAGGGAATGGAGGAATTTTAATTCAGGTTCGAATTTTATCTTGAAGATCAAGGATTGTTCGCCGGATGAGTTGACCTCAAGTAGTTTCATTCGCTTCAGCATTTGGGATCAAGGCAGGGAAATTGGAAGTTTTGCCGAACCGGTTCGCATGGCTCATTATGTAAAGGTTTTCTATTCAAAGTCTCCGCTTCATCGGGGCACGCGCCTAAGTTCTTCTGGACTTTCTTCTCGTCTTGTTGACGTCCTAAAGCAGCATGCCGGTTCGGTTCCTGCTCAATCCAGTTTGGCTGGTTACCAATTAAGCGCCAACATCAAGGCAAACTCTCCTCTGAAGTGGAGCAACCTATCTAAGGTCACCCTCGTTCGCAAAGGTCAAATCGTAGATGTTTTCGCTTCCGGCAATGGCATTTATGTTACGATGAAAGGAATGGCTCTTGGCGATGGGGTTGCGGGTGGAATCGTAAATATTAAAAACCTTTCCTCCGACAAAGAATTTCCCGCAAAAGTGCTTAATGAAAATAGCGTAAAGGTACATCTCTAACATGACGAAATCACTTATTCTCGCGACTCTTTCAATTTCTATTTTGCCACTTGGCAAACTAGATGCGGTATCTCTTTGGATGAAAAGTACGAACCACCAAAAAGGCCTTTTCGTTGGTAAAAGAGCTTATGCGGTCGGAGACTTGATAACCATAGACGTTTCGGAGAGTTCTTCTTTGGCCGCCTCGCAGAACTCGGTGCGAAACCGGCAGTCTCAGGTCGAAAATGCCGTCAAGCAGTTCCTCTTCGCTAACAGTAATATGGGAAAACACAACGGTGGGCTTCCCGGTACGGAAATTGAAACAAAAAGCAGCAACAAAGGCGGAGGTTCGATAGCCAATACTCAAGACTTGAAGGGACGGGTCAGTGTGGTAGTCATCGATACTCTTCCCAATGGAGTTCTTGTTCTTGAGGGAGCTAGAATGGTAACTTTTTCAGGTGAAAGTTACTACGCAGTGCTCAAGGGAATGGTACGGAAAGAGGATATTGGTTTCGGCTTCAAGGACGGCCTCAGGTACAGAAACATAGTTTCTTCCCAATATATTGCGGATGCTCAAATTGAATTTGTGTCCAAAGGTAGTCTGAATGACGCACAAAAAGAAAGTTGGTACCAACGGTTAGCCTCCATCGTGAATCCATTTTGAAGATGATTGTTTTTAAAACCGATATGCTCAGATTAGCCCTATATTGCTCCCTTGTTCTCTTGGGGGCTTCTTCTGTTTTCGGGGCTCGCATCAAAGATTTGACCGATGTGCGTGGAAGCAGGAGCAATCAGCTCTATGGATACGGCATTGTCACAGGTTTGGCCGGGCAGGGTGATTCTCGTATAGAATATACGGAACTTGGCATCTTGAATGCCCTCGAAAGCTTGGGGATTCGTGCAGACAAAGCTGACAAGTCTCGCAATATAGCCGCCGTCATGGTGACCGCTGATATCGGTCCATTCGCAAAGGAGGGTGCCAAGATGGATGTCACGGTTTCATCCATCGGGAACGCGGATTCTCTCCAAGGTGGTATTCTTTTGCAAACTCCCATGTATGGAGCCGACGGCAAGGTTTATTCCGTAGCCCAAGGCCCAGTTTCGGTAGGCGGTCTGTCCGCAGGTGGTGGGGGTGGAGCGAATGTGCAGGTCAATTACCCTACCGTAGGAATGGTGAGTAATGGAGCCACCGTGGAAAGGGAAATTGAGAGCAAGGTATTGAAGGGGGGAGAGTTGGAACTTATACTTAGGTCTCCTGATTCCGGGACTGCCGTTAAAATAGCCGATGCCGTTAATCAGTACTACCCAGGTACTTCCCTAGCCAAGGATAGTGGATTGGTAAACATTCAGCTTCCCGCTAACTTTCAGGGGCAAACCACGAATTTTCTTGCGGCAATCGGTGGTATAGATGTTAAGCCCGATGTCCCGGCCAGAGTCATCATCAACGAGCGAACAGGAACGATCGTAGCTACCCAAAACGTGAGGATTTCACCCGTTGCGGTAAGCAGCAGCAATATCACGATTTTTCTTAATCCCACTACCGGCGTAAGTCAGCCTCTTCCCTTCTCGCAGGGTGCCACTACTATCATGGAGGGTGACAACGCGGATCTGATTGAGGAAGTCGGTCGCTTCGAAGCTCTCGATGAATTGGATCCCCCAGGTGCCTCAACCGTGAACGAACTTGCCTCCGCTCTCAATAAATTGGGCCTT
>JAURNO010000280.1 GCA_030830145.1 Verrucomicrobiota bacterium | reverse complement strand
TCAAACGAGAAAAGCCAGGGATGCCCGGACCCAATCATATCAAGGGACGAATTGAGTACTGGCGGTCCCTTCTGGCCTGAGTATTTGGTTCATCGTGTTTGTTTTCCGCAGTTTCTTTCTCTTACTCGTTTCTTGTGCCGGTCCGTTGCTCGAAAGTCGGGTGTGGACGACGACAAGCGGGAGCAGGTCCGAGGGAGAACTATTCGAGGTGGTGGGCGACAGGATCGGATTGAGAATCCGAGGGAGGGATTACCACTTTTCCATCAGTCGTTTTACACCCGCCGATCAAGCCTATGTAAAGCAATGGATGAAAGTTCCGAGGTGTGCGGCATGCTCGGGAACTCTCGGGACCCGTTCGACCAAAGCAGGAAAAGCAAGTTATCACACTTCTTGCTTCCGTTGTATGGTCTGTAGGAAAAATTTCGGACCGGGAAATCGTTTTCGAAAAGATGGATGGGGCGGGATGGTTCATGTCGAGCACTTTTCCCACACTGGGCTTTGTGGTACCTGTTCGCGTATTTTCCCTAAGCAAAATGCCTCGAAAGAACAATTCTTTGCGGATGGTAGAATGAGTTGCCTGCCTTGCTTGAAGGATGGAATTTTCAAACTGGACTTACTCAAGGAAGTGGATGTCCGAGTATGGAAGTCTCTGATGCAGGTGGGTTTCGTTAAACCCAAAGGTAAAATCATTTTGGAATTGGTGGATCAAAAAACTCTCTTGCGGGAAGCTGCGAAAATCAACGCAAGCGGCAACTTGAGAGGTTTGACTTTAACCAAATATCGTGTTGTCAAAGGTGGTAAAAACCCAGGTACGACCTTTGATCACCGCATTTACGTTCTTTATGGTCTGCCTTACGTCGAATGCATATCCGTCCTTGCCCATGAGCACGTACACGTCTGGCTAAACGAACGTTTCATAGACGCCTCACCTCCGGTGATCGAGGGGTTTTGCAATTTGGCCTCCTTAACTGTTTTGCAAAAGGAAAAAAGTAAACTTTCTTCCATTCTTCTTGAGAATATGAACAACAGCACAAGTCCCGTGTACGGGGCGGGTTACCGCAAAATGAGACAGAGATTGGCTCAAGTCGGTTGGCCTGCTTTGCTCGCCGAACTAAAAAGAAAATCCACTCCTCCTTGATTACAAAAGAAAAACCATGAAAATCGACGCACACCATCACTTTTGGAAATACGACCCGGTCAGGTACTCCTGGATGAACGAGAGTATGGAAATCCTCAAAAAAGATTACCAACCAGCCGATTTACAGGTCGAAATAGAAAAGGCCGAAATAGGGGGAGTCGTTTCCGTTCAAGCCGATCAATCTATGCTCGAAACCGATGAGCTTCTCGATCATGCGGCGCAACGTGATTTCATCAAAGGGGTTGTTGGATGGTTTCCCTTGGCCGATCCCGCCGTCGAAGAAGTTCTGGCCGAATATGCGGACAATCCCTGGCTCAAGGGAGTTAGACACGTGGTGCAGGACGAACCCGACGACCGTTTCATATTGGGTGAGGCTTTTAACGAGGGTATTCGCAAACTCGAGCAATTCGATCTGATTTACGACATCTTGATTTACGAACGGCAACTCGGGTCCTCAATCGAATTTGTTGATCTTCACCCGAATCTCCCTTTTGTCCTCGATCACATCGCCAAACCGCGAATCGGCGATGGGCTTATGGAACCTTGGAAAGAGCAGATGTTCGAAATGTCCCGCCGGGAAAACGTAACCTGCAAACTTTCCGGAATGGCAACCGAGGCGAAGTGGGCTGAGTGGACTTCGGATCAACTAAGGCCATATATGGAGGTTGCCCTGGATGCCTTCGGGCCCGACCGACTTATGTTCGGCTCCGATTGGCCTGTGGCCCGCCTAGCGGTTGATTACATGCCGTGGGTCAACCTGTGTAGAGAATTCATCTCGTCTTTGTCGACTGATGAACGCGAGGCCATCGAAGGTGGTAACGCGATCCGGGTATACCAGTTGGACTGACTGCGAGGAGTTTTCTACCTTTGGTATATCGGCAGGTAGTGGTACTTTACGGCCAAAGCGAGTATTGCCATAGTCGTCGAGTACACTTCCCCGGCACTCCCCTCCGAGCCGGACCCTTGCCAGGAACCGTTTTCTCGTTGAAGTTTTTGGAGGATTTCCTCCACCTTTTTGCGGGCTTCCTTGGAGTGATCTCCTCCTCGTTGGTACATGGCTTGAGAATAATAGTAAGTTCCGTAAAAGAAGAATTTTCTACTCGTGTTTGGACCGTTTTCGAGTAGCCAGTCGGAAGCTCCCATGACGAAGGGTGATTCGTATTCTCCACAAACTTGCATGGCGAGAAGTCCTGCCGCCGTCGTCGTGTATTCCGGGTGACCACCGGGTTGGTAGGCGAATCCGGACTTCTTGTTCACGGGTTCTCCCTTGGAGTCAAGGCTCGACCAATAGGAACGTTCAAGGTAACCGATCGCGTCTTCGATTGCGGAAGAGGGAACGTTCAACCCGGCATTCTTGGCTGAGCGCAAAGACATGAGTTGCCAGATTGTGGCGGAAAGATCGGCATCCCTTGAATCAGGGGAATAGCGCCATCCGCCTTGGTGGGAAGGGCTTTTGGGGACCTTTTGCGACCGCAGAATCAAGTCGATTGCTTTTTGGGTTCTTTGGCGGATCTTCTGATCTTGCTTTTCGTCCAAGCCCATTCCGAGCATCTCGGAAAGCGTAAGGGTAATGATGCCATGTCCGTACATTCTACTCCCGTCTTTTCCACCGAAGTAACCGGTCTCGCTTTGTCTGTCGTCTTGGAGAACGAAGTCGAGTGCCCGTTGCATCGCCTCTCCTTCGTCATTGGGGTTTACGGGTTGGTGACCGACTGCGGCCATCGCCATAAGGGCAAGGGAAGTCATGGTGGTGTGATTTCCGCGGTCATGAATCGAACCATCGTTCTTTTGTTTGCTTAGCAGGAATTTAACCGCTTTTTCGATATCCTTGTCCACTTGATCCTTCTTGAAAGGGTTGCCGGTTTGGTCGGCCGTTTCGGTATCTTGGGCTAATAGGTATACCGCCAGAGTGTGACTGATAAAAAGGAGTAAAACTAAAAATTTCATCTTTGTCGGATTTCTATTTTTTCTGTCGTGACTTCTCGGCCATTGCCCGGAAATAGGCTTCCACGCGGTTACGGTATTCTCCCGAAACCGCTTCTCGTCGTCCGTCCATTAAATCTTTGGCAAGCTTTGGCG
>JAURNO010000279.1 GCA_030830145.1 Verrucomicrobiota bacterium | reverse complement strand
CATGATCATTCTGGCTACCCAAAAGAAAATGATGTCGGGGCCGGTCACGAGGGTTGAGGTCGGGTAAAAATACTCGAAGCCCTTCTTTTCCATTTCTCCCTCGTTCGGCCATCCCATCGTGGCCAAAGGCCAAAGCCACGAAGAAGCCCAGGTGTCAAGAACATCTTCGTCCTGCTCCCATTTTTCGGGGTCGGACGGGCCGGAAGCGGAGACGTGCCAATTTGCGGGATCCGACCGGACGGCTCCTTTCTTGTACCAAACGGGTATGCGGTGGCCCCACCAAAGTTGCCTGCTGATACACCAATCCTGAATGTTTTCAAGCCAATGAAGATAGGTTTTTTCCCACCTTTCGGGGAAGAATTTGATTTCGCCATCACGCACGGCCTGCTTGGCCTCCTCCACCCTGGGATATTTGAGAAACCATTGCTCCGACAACCGGGGTTCGATGGGAACGCCCGCCCGTTCGGAAAACCCGACGTTGTTTTGATGCTTCTCCTCTTCAATCAAGTTCCCGTCTTCGGCCAGTTTTTTGACCATGTTTTTGCGGGCTGAAAAGCGATCCATCCCGACAAAATCATCACCTGCAAGTTCGTTCAGGCTTCCGTCTGGATTGAGGATATCAACCAACGGCAAGTCATGACGCTGGGCAATCTCGAAGTCGAGGCGGTCGTGGGCAGGAGTGATCTTGAGGATGCCCGTACCGAAATCCTTTTCCACCGCTTCGTCCGCGATGATTGGGATGGCCTGCGGATTAATGGGGCGCATGGCATGTTTGCCCTTGAGCGTCGCCCAACGGGGGTCATCTGGATGGATTGCCAAAGCAACGTCACCCACGATTGTTTCGGGGCGGGTCGTGGAAACCTCGAGGTAGGCTCCGGGAGTTTCGAGTATTCCGTATTTTATTTTATACAGCGTACTGTTCTGAGGCTTCATGATGACCTCTTCGTCGGAAAGGGCCGTCAGGCTTGCCGGACACCAATTGACCATTCGTTGTCCCCGGTATACGTAGCCTTTCTTGAAGAGTTTGACGAAGGCCTGAATGACAGCCTTTGAATAGTCTTCGTCCAAAGTATGAACATTCCTGTCCCAATCGCAGGAGCAACCGAGTTTGCGCAATTGTTGGAGAATGATGCCACCATGTTTGTCCCGCCACAGGGCGGCGTGGTCGAGAAAGTTTTCACGGCCCAGTTCTTCTCTCGTTCGTCCTTCTTCGCGCAGAGCCTGTTCGACTTTGGTTTGGGTGGCAATTCCGGCATGATCGGTTCCGGGGATCCACATGGCCGAATGACCCAACTGTCTCGCCCGTCTGATTAGGATGTCTTGAATGGTGTTGTTCAACACATGCCCCATGGTAAGAACACCGGTAACGTTCGGAGGAGGGATGACGATGGAATAGGCAGGCTTTTCTTTGTCCTCTTTGCCTGAAAAGCAGCCGGTTTTCACCCACTTTTCGTAGAGGCGGTCTTCGACTTCGGATGGCTGGTAGGCTTTATCCATGAGTAGTGGAAAAAATTGGTTGGGTTGGATTCTTCAAAGTTTACTTTCTTGCTGAGCTCGACGGGAATCGGGAATACGGGAAGAGCGCATATTTTGTGTGCAAAAGTATAAATTACCGAAATATTTAGGGATTGCGAGAAAAAGGACGAGAATATCCACTTTGAAACATGCGTACCCCGGACCTTTTGAAAAAGGGGGTGAGCAACAAGCCTGCCCCGAATCCCCCCAAGTGGGCCGCAATGGCTACGCCACCCGCTTGCTCCATTGATTCGGGCAATGCGATGGCTTGCTCGACGAGCCAAAAGCCAAGGAGCAGATAAGCTGGCAGGCAAAGGGTACCGATGAAAAAAAAGAACCAGTAAAAGAATCGTATGTTTGCCCGCGGATAGAGCAGGAGATAACCTGCCATGACTCCCGAAATCGCTCCCGAAGCTCCCACCATGGGGATCGGCGATTCGGGGTCCGCGAAGCCCTGAGCCAAGGCAGCCAGCAACCCGCAGCAAAGATAGAAAGCCAAGTACCTGACTTTCCCCATGGCATCCTCCAGGTTGTCTCCGAAAAGGTAGAGGAAAAGCATGTTTCCCAAAAGGTGAAAGACATCGCCATGACTAAACATAGAAGTATACACCGTGCACCATTCCCATGCTATAGCGTGAGGGGCGGGGTCTTCAAGTTGACCGAAGAAAGAGTCGGGGACGAAACCGAAAGCCGAGAAGTAAGTTTCCGAATCAAGAGGACTCAAGGGAAGTTGCCACGCGAGAAAGACCCAAAGGTTCAGACCGATGAAAAGCCAATTCACGAAGGAGAACGATCGGGTTGGGTTGTCGTTCTTATAGGGAAAGAAAAGCATTGAACCAGGAAGATTACTGCTGCTCTATAATTTGGCAATGAGGATGATGAAGGTTGATCGGCATGGATGAACCTTGTAACTGTTTCTGCATTGAAAGACGATTCACATAACCGACTGGCGATTTTTCGTAGCGATTCCGGGATCACTCTTTCTTTTGGCGAGCACACTTATTTTATCGAGGAAGCCGATCCTTTTCACAACATTGCACTCAAGGCGCTCGAGCAAGATGATCATGTCCCTTTTTACGTGGAGATCGCCCGAAGGGAAGGCCTTGGACCTGAGTTCAGAGACGCCTTGACGAGTAGCGTCGAAGAATTGTCGCGGGAAGACGATTGGTCTCCCCGGGACTCTTGAGGCTTCTTCAACTCAATCAGTCAGCCTTTTTGCCAAGGCTGCAATCGGGCAATCCAACATTATCCGGTTTCAGGCTGGACCCTCTCGGTCGACCGTAATGGGTTTGTTCGGAGTCATTTTCTCAACCCTTTCCGAAAAAAGGTGATTTTCCTTTTGGTATTGAGTTTGAGATTTAAATGTCGATGACATCGTCGTCTTGTTTTCCGGATCCCTTTCTTCGGTCGGAAGGAGGCTTTCCGCTTGCTACTGATTTCACCAGGCTATCCTTGAATTTTTGAGCAATGGATTTCCGGAAACCGGGAAGGAGTAAAGCAAAACCGAACAAGTCTGTGAGGATTCCCGGGGTCAGCAAAACGATACCGCCGATCAAAATCATCACGCCCTCGACCAATTCCTGAGCAGGAGGCCGGCCTTTTCTCATCTCCTCCTGAATTTTTCTCAAGGTCGAAAGCCCCTGTGCACGGGCGAGCGAGGCACCGAGGAAACCCGTAAGAACAATGAGGCCAAGCGTAGGCATTGGTCCAATGCGGCTACCCAATAAGATCAGCAGGTAAAGCTCGATGATTGGAATAAAAATAAAAAGAAAAAGAAGTCTTCCGAACATCCATTACATCGTTATTTGAAAAGAAGGGATATTCAAGGATTATAGATCATTATGCTAAAACACGGGGGTGGAGGAGGGGTGATGGTCATTCTCTTTTTGCGTTTCTGCGTTTAATAAGCGAAGCTGATTTTGATTATGCTGTTTTCTGCCAACAAGGGGAGATTCGAAAGTGTGCATCGGCATGCCTTGTGTTTTTTGTTTTTTGCCGTGTCTTTGCCCAAAGATCTTGTTTTCGCCGAAAAGACCTTGTCCTCCACGGTCGTTGTTGCGGATGATGCGGCTCGGGAGGGGGCCGGTCAAGAGCGACGCAGGGACGCCAACGCAACGGATTCGAATTCCACCTCCTGGCAGTGGGCAACGGATCGCGGCGCGGGTTGGAAAAGCTTCGATTGGTTCGGGTATTTCTACGATGCCGCGAGCCCATGGATCTTTCATGCGGATCTCGGATGGGTTTACAGGGCAGGAGATGACACGGATTCCATTTGGTTGTATTTTCCCCGCAGTGGCTTAACGGCAGAAGATCAGCCCGTTCCCACTTACGAGGAATGGCTGTCCGGAGGGCAGGAGATCCCAACCGATCTTGTATTTATGGGCGGCACTCCGTGGTTTGACGAAAGCACGGGTCTTCGACGCCAGCCGCGAGAGGTTTACGATATGATATACGGAAAGGAAGGAAATTGGAAGTGGACAAAGAAAACGACCTATCCGTACCTCTACGATTCACAATCGGACAGTTGGGAATACTATTTGTGCTCCGGAAATTCAAAATTGCTTTTCAATTATTCCACGAATTCATGGGAATCCCTGTAAGTGTTCTCTGCGATTGTTTTCACATAATATAGTAGTGACGGGCATTGGGAAATTCACTATTCTAATCAGTTCCTTTTTTAATTATGCACAAATTAGTATTACTTCGACACGGCGAAAGCCAATGGAACCTTGATAACCGCTTCACTGGCTGGCACGACGTGAACCTAACCGAGCAGGGTGAACGCGAAGGCCGGGAAGCCGGTCAACAGATGAAGGAGGCTGGGTTTGCCTTCGACGTCGCTTATACCTCGCGCCTTACCCGGGCCATACGTACGTTATGGTTGGCTCTCACCGAAATGGAACAGGTTTGGATTCCCGTTCATCGCGAATGGCGCTTGAACGAACGTCATTATGGTGCCCTTCAAGGACTCAACAAGGCTGAGACCGCCGAGAAGCACGGCAATGAGCAGGTTCTCGTTTGGCGCCGTAGTTACGATATCCCCCCTCCTCCCATGTCGAAGGATGACGAGGGGTATGCGGGCAAGGACCGTCGATACGCTGATTTAGGCGAATCGGATCTCCCTCTCACCGAGTGCCTCAAAGACACGGTCGACCGCTTTCTTCCCCTATGGGAATCGACGATTGCTCCCCAAATTAGGAGCGGCAAGAATGTTCTGATTGCCGCCCATGGAAATTCCCTTCGTGCCCTGATCAAGTATTTGGACGGCGTTTCGGAGGAGGATATTCTTGGCATGAATGTACCAACCGGTATGCCCTTGGTTTACGAATTGGATGAGAATCTCAAGCCGGTCAGCCGTCAATACCTCGGCGATCCTGATAAGGTGGCCAAGGCTATGGAGGCGGTCGCCAATCAAGGCAAGGCGAAGTGAGTTTGCCTTCGGCAGAAATTTTAACATAATCGCATGATGGACACACAATCCGACAAACCCCATGAATTGCGCCGAGAATATGATGAGGATTTCGTGGTCACCCCCGACTACAGGGATTCCCTCCCCGATGTACAAAACTCCGGAGCAGACGGACTTGAGGGTGCTCGTGTTCCCATTCTCCAAGTAGGTATTTCAGGGTTTCGTTTGCCCTTGGCTTTTGTCGGTCCCGACGGGGAAGCCCTTACGAT
>JAURNO010000278.1 GCA_030830145.1 Verrucomicrobiota bacterium | reverse complement strand
TCCGGGCATTCGGCCAAGTGCTTGTATGGTTCGTGCATGAGCCATCTTTCGAAATGACCAAATGAGTTGAGGTTGGGGACCAATTCGATAAACCGTATTCTGCAATATTCGTCGATTCTGCGAATTTCTTCTCCGGTAAAAGGAGATGCCTCTTCCCAAATTTTCTTATGATCTCGAAAGGCGAAGGTGTGCTCGACGTAAAGTTGCAGTTCATTGAACCGAAGCTCGGACAACAAATCGATCAACTCAAAGAGTGTTTCCATGGTAGGGACTTTGCAACGGCTTGCATCGAGCATGAAGCCCCGCCGTCGGAGTGCCGGGTAATCTTCGATTTCTCTACAATCCAACTTCCCCTCTTTGCTCTCCCGTTCAATCAATTGAACCAATCTCGTCATTCCTCGAAACACGCCTTCTTTCTTTCCGGCAGTCAGTAAGACGCCTTCAGGGGAAATTCTCAATCGGTATCCCTCCGGTTGTGGGTGCCTTTCTTTCACGATCCTCAGAAATGGACTTTTCGTATTTGTCCGTTCGATCAGCCCAATCCGATCAGAGAAAAAACTTATCACCGAGGCGAACGATTCTTCATCAAGAGTCCAATTTCGTTGAGAGGGGAGGGCAAGAGTACCCTTCCGGTTCGTTTGATTGCGCGGTGGTTGGAAAAAGGGAATCTTTTGTCTGGGTATACTCATCGTTTAAATTTTCCTCCCGGGAGCAGACCACATCCCCATGTTAGGAAAACTGTCACGTGCCACGCCCATGCTGAGTGAAGGATGGGTTTCAATTTGCCATCTTCTTCTCCAATGCCGTTCCATTCGGCAAGCTCACTTGCCGAAAAAACCTCGAAGTTAATAAGGATCTGATAAAAATCCGGGCGTATGTAGGCGACCAAAAGGAACGAAAGTGCGAAGCCTATTGCCAGACCCACAGTCTTGGCTTGTGGGGTGAACAGGGCGGCTAGAAACATTCCGAGCATTGGCCCGGTCGTGTAGGAAATCATCCCGAAAGCCAATTTGACCACGTTTACGTCCCCACGAAGCGAATCGAGTTGAATTGCGAAGGCGGAGAGAGCGATGCCCCAAAACAATACGAGGATCCGCGAATGAAAAAGGTTCTTCTTTTCGTTTTCCGGATTTGATTCCCGCGGTTTTAACAGTGACAAAGTGGTTTGTGATAGGGCGGCCAAAATGGAATCAAGGCTGGAAATGGCGGCCGCAAAAATTCCCGCAAGAATCAATCCCCGTAAGCCAACGGGAAGTTCGGTTACAATCCACACGGGGTAAATGTAATTGCTGTCTTGGGAGAAAATAGCCGGTTCGGCTCCAGTCGCACGCATGGGTTCGTAGTAGGCAAAGAGAGCCGCTCCGATAACAAGCATAAGAGTGGTCAACAAGAGTGCTGCGGAACTTGTGATCATTGCCTTGCGTGCATCCGATGAATTTTTGCAGCAAAACATTCTCTGGGCATTCAGTTGGTCTACTCCGAACGCACTCAGGTTTTGGAAGGGGACGGCGATAATGGCTACCCACAGAGTAAAGCCGACCGCTGGGTCAGAGGTGAGGTTGAGTAACGTGAATTTCCCCGCTTGGTCTGCAACTTCGACCATATTTGCCCATCCTCCGTCCATCGCGGAAACCATCCAACCCAGAGACAGGAGCCCTGCTCCGACAAAAAGGAAGAATTGCATGACGTCGGTCCAAATGACGGTACGCATTCCCCCCATCAAGGTCCATCCTATGGCAAAGATTCCGATGATCCAAATACACTCGTGGAATTCAAGTGGAGTAACGACCTTGAGGGCAAGTGCCGCGACCAAGACTCGAACGCTTTGGCCGAGAATGCCGCCGATTTGAAAGATGATCGTGGCGAGTCTCTTCGCTCCAAGGCCCAAACGATTGCCCATGAAATCGTAGGGGCTGTAAATTTCTTTTTCGTAAAAAGCCCGAACGAAAAAGATTCCCACGATGATACGGGCAATGATCGAACCAATTCCCCACTGAAGGTAGGTGAAATCTCCACCGGCGGCATAGACCATTCCAGGAACGCCGATGAAAGTGACGCCACTGATTTCGGTGGCGATGATGGAACCTGAAACAGCTAGCCAAGGCAAAGATCTTCCGCCGAGGAAGAAATCCTTGATGGTTGATTGCTTTCCCTTGAGGAGATGACCCACCCAAGTTGTGAGAAGCAAATATCCTGCGACCACGCACCAGTCCAAAGGGGTGAAATTTTCATGAAAATCCATCCAACCCGTACCAAAAGGGGTTTTTACTCAATTGGAAACTGAAAAGCTTCCTTCGTGAATAAGATTTCAGTTTGGGAACAAGTTCTTGTTTTCCTTCTTCTTTTTTTGCATAAGTATTGAAGGATGAAGGTATTCACATTGTTGATTGGAGGGGCGGCTCTTTTCATCGCGGGATGCGCTGCGTATTTCAGCGTTCGTGGGATTGCTCTTACCTTTGGCGCCGTAAGCTCTTTCACGATCCCTATCATTATCATGGCGTCGAGCTTGGAGTTCGGCAAGCTCATCGCCGCATCCTTCCTCTACAGGCATTGGAAAACCTGCAACAAAACCTTAAGGACTTATCTTAGTTTTGCGGTTGTTTTGCTTATCGGGATAACTTCGGCCGGAATCTACGGGTATTTGTCGCAAGCTTTTGAGCAGACTCTCAATCAGGTGGAAGGTTACGAACGTGAAATTGGAAGTCTTCAGAGACAGCAGGGGGAATACGACCGTTTGGTTTCGGCTTACCGGACTTCGGGGCAAAAGGGTTCGGTTTTGCGCGAGGAAAAGCAATCGGACGAGCGGAAACGATTGGAATCATACATAAGCGAGAGAAGAGCCGATATCAAGGACGCCGAGGCTTCGAAGGCCAATTATGCGGAGCAAACCGATCAAATGATAGTCGGGGAGAGGGGGAGGCGCGAAGCTGAGCAGAAAAGACTGGAGTCGGTTATTGTTATACGGCGAGAAGACATAAGAGCCCTCGAGGCCCAAAAGAGAGAATACAAGGAAGAGGTCGACTCTAGGATCAAGTTAGAGTTGGCCAAGGAAGAGAGAGTCAACCAACTTCTGGCTCAACTTGACCTCGAGGAGCAGGCCAAAGAATCCAAAGTGAACGAGCGTTTGGCTAAACTTGACGCGGCAGTCAAGGTTTACCGGGACAAAGGCAGGACTTTTTTGGAAGATGGTATCAAGAAGGCAAACGAACTCCTGAAGAATCAATCCGGCGAAAGGGAGGGGCTGCGTTCCACCATTACCGAAATCAGGGAGGCGGCTCAAAAGGAGAGAGATTCTCTTCGGGCGACACTGACTGGGATTACTTTAGAAACTCAGAAAGCAAGAGACGACTTGGATAAGCGTTACGCGGCCCTCGACGACCGCATCGCCCTCGTTCAAAAAGAAATATCAGAGGCGAGCCTCAAGATAACCGGGTTGACGACAGGGGGGGCTGAGCAAGCGGACAATATCAAAACTGCATTGGAGACCCTCCAGGTAGCCCGTGCAGGTGCAGATTCAAGAATCGCAAAACTCGAAACCGAAATCGCCGATGCGAGCCGAAAACTGACCGCCTTGAGTGAAACTGAATCCGTCTTCGGCCCCGACAGTTCAGCCGAACTTGAGGCCAAGAAAGGCGAGCTTTTGGCAAAAAAAGAAGACGCGGAACAGCAGATTCTAAGCCTGGAAGGTAAGATTCGGGCGACTGACATTGGGTCTTTCAAGTTTGTGGCTCGGGCTTTCGATTCCGAGGTTGCCGCAGCAGAAGCTACGGAGAACCCAATCTTGATCAAAGAGGCAATGGACAACGCGGTCAACCGGGTGGTCAAATGGTTCATCTTGATTTTGGTCGTTGTTTTCGACCCACTCGCAGTAACCTTGGTCATTGCTTACAACGCATCCTTGCTTGGTAAAAAAGATGATGATTTCGATACGGAATCCACACCCGAGGGTAAAGAAAACGAAACACCCGATCGAAGTTTCTTCAGGATGGCCAACTTACCTCTGATTCTGTTTGTCGGCTTGGTCGTGGCATGGGGAGGTTATAGCTATCTTACTTCCAATTCGACGGATTTGTCTTCGGAAAAAAACTCCAAAAGCACGATTCTTGGTGATTTGTCCGCACGCCGCTTCGACGATCGGTCCTTCGCATATGTTCCTGGGCAGGCCTTTGGGACCTGTGCGTTTTCAGGTGTTCGAATGATGGAGCAGGTGGGGGTGCCGAAAATTTTGTCCAGTTATTTGACCGATCGGATTCCTTTTTTGGGGGACTTGGCGTGGGACCCTCGTTCCTGCGGCATAAATCCAGAAGGTCGTGTTCTTTACTTCCTCCAATTTCCTGGTTCCGACTATATCGATTCGCGTCCCCACGACGTCGTTCTTGGACTTGTCATGCCGATAGGTGATCAGGACTTGCTCAAGGAGTTCATTCTCCAGAAACTCGATCTCAAGTCTCAATCGCCGAACTGGAAGGTCCATGAAAACAACTCTCCCGAATTTCTCTCCATACGCCATAAAACCGCTCATGTGTCGCTTGGTATGGATGATCATTGCTTGGTCATGTTGACTTCCTGGTGGCATGACAAACCGGATCCTGCTTTTTTGGACAAGGAACTTGAGCAAATTTTCCTTTTTGGCCAAGGCAGTGATACTTCTGTCTCCGCTTTCAGTGGAAGACTGTCGGGGAATGATTACGATTTTGCGATTAGCCTGAACGGAACGAACTTTTTTGAAAACTTCAGGAAAACCACACAGGAAGAGGCTCTTTTCAATGTATTCAGGGATTATCTGTCTTTCCAATTGACCGCAAAGGCGAAGGAGTCGACCGGAGAGGTTTCCTTGGAGGGTGAATACGATTACGTCAAGCCGGTCTTGGATGCTGACTTCGGGTTACGGGTTGCCGGTAAGCTCGAAGAGTTCAGGGATGGTTCCGATTCGAGCGGATTGTCCAAAGCTTACGGGAATTTCGTCGAAATCTTCCTTCAGCGATTGGACTTTCAGACAACGGTAGATTTGTTAGGGAGAATCGATTTGTCGAAATCGACTGGTTTCGAAGACTTCGATCCAGACTCAGTTGGCTCTGGTTCCCGCTTGCGGGATAATTCAACCGGAGTGTTCTCCTTCAATCTCAATTCTCGCAAATCCGGAGGAGAGTCGCTTTGCCTGATGATCGATCTCCTAGTTGCCGCACTTAATCCTTTGGGTCCGCCTTCGGCAGTCTCTACGGTTTCCGATGACGAATAAGAGTCTTCACTTTTTGTTTCCCTCTTTCTTTCTCTTGGTTGCCTGCGTTTTATGGGCCGGATGTGCGACCACGCCCCCCACTGGTGGTGGTGCCTCTTCGGTGGATGAAAACTCCTCGGTTTTTTCCAACACGGATGAGCGTAGATCCTCCGCTGAGAATGATCTTTCCAAGAAGGACTCAAAAGAAGAAGATTCCGAGGAACCGCAAGGGGCAAACTTGAACACCAAAAAATCGATTGATTCGAGTTCCTCGAGTGATCATTTGGGCGAGAAGACGAACCCCGGTTCGCCCTTTCCAACCCCTCACGACGAGGGCCTCAAGCTTGTTCCTGCCGTCAACTCGACGGACGGTGCGGGTAATGATCCTTCCCCGGTTTCCGAACTCTTACCCAAGTCCGGCGAAGAACTCGGAGCAGTTTCTGATTCTGGTAACAACCAGGGGGAAGCCAGTTCAGGGAGCCCGGAGGAAGCGCACTCCTTCAGTAACCCCGTTCCGTCTCTCTTCCCCGAAGACGATGCGGGTGCGATCACGGGTGGGCAAGGCGCCTCGCAAATCCCGTCCGAGCCTTTGGGCGAACCAGTTCATGTACCACCATCGGTTCCGCCCCCAAACGATTCTGCACCCTTTGAATTAAAGTCGAAACGAAGTGGAGTTGCACCAGTGGTTTCCCTGCCTAGTCATTCTGCTCGAACCCCTGAGCGCGTGTCAGTCGAAAATGCTTCGATTGACGACTTCTTCACACCTTCCTCTATTTCCCCTGACTCGGCAAACTCAGAGGTCGAAGAAACGGGATCGAATACAACACTTTCCATTCAGGTCCCGCAAGATGTCCGGGAACCTAATTCAGTCGATGCGAAAACGATTGGCCTTGGTTCTCCTTTGCTTAAAGAGTCAAGCCTACCTAAAGGTCTCGTTAGGCAAGTCGGTTTCGCGGACAAGCCAAGTGCCCCTCCTCGGGATTCTCCTGACAAAGTTTCCTTAAAGGTCTCGTTTTCCGATCAGGATTCTACGGGAATCCCATCATTACCTTCCACTTCATCTGCCTCAGTCAGGTTTTTCGGGACCAAGAACGGCTCTCTTCTCACTCCTGTTTCGGAGGGTCCCAAAACATTGGGTCTTTCTGAGCGGGCACCCAATTCGCGATTCCTTCAAAGACCCATAGAGCCATTTGCTTCTGGAGAAGTAAGCGTACCCCTCTCATCTCAGGAACCCAACGGTTATAATTCTCTCAGAGGTTTTCTTGCACCTCGTGAAAAGCCCAGTTCAATTGGTTCCGGTCCCCCTGCATCAACACGAGGTTTCGCGGAAGCCGGTGAATTCCTCGAGGCGTTCGATACCTCTAAAGATGAAGGTCGCTCGATTTCACATGAAGACGAGTCGGCTTCCGATTCCCGTTATCAAAATGCCTTGCAGTGGTTTCGTTCCAGAGGGCAGGGCAGTGAGCCACAAAATTGAAAAATCGAGTTCCCAGAAAAT
>JAURNO010000277.1 GCA_030830145.1 Verrucomicrobiota bacterium | reverse complement strand
TCGGTCGCAGATGACGGTATCGGCATTCCAGAGAAGGATTTGGAGCGTATCTTCGAACGCTTTTATGTCGTCGATAAAGGAAGATCCCGTGAAAAAGGCGGCACTGGACTGGGGTTGAGTATCGTCAAGCATGTGACTGAAGCTCATGGAGGTAAGGTCTATGCCAGCAGTGAACCAGGGACAGGGACCACTTTTTCCCTGCAACTTCCCAGGTTTCACCGATGAAAACTCCGAAAGCCTGGGTTTGTTACGTAATTGGCGCAATTCCGTCACATAATAATCAAAGGCCTTTGCTACAATACATTTTGATTTCATGACTCAACCCAACCACTCACCCGAAGCTTTCAAACTTTAGACCTCTTGTAGATTCTTTTCCCCTACCCTTGAACATGAATTCATCCCAACGGAAAGAAAACTGGATCAAAATCTTTTTTGCCAGTAACGCTGTCACCTCGATTATCATCCTCGGTCTGATCACCCTTTTCCTATTTAAGGAAGGGATTGAGTTCTTCGGCCAGTACCGAAACGACCTGCAAAGATACCGAAAATCAGGAATGGAGTACGCCAATGTCGTAACCAAGCAGCACGACGATCTAACCCTGCTTTACCGCTACCTCGAAAACATCCTCTCCCAGGAAACCGCTGCGTTGGAAACCCTAACCACCGATAATGCCTCTCGCACCAGTGCAGAGAAACATACTAAGCAAATGCTTGAGCTCACCCGCGACTTTCAAAACACCAAGGAACTGTTGCTTATCTACGAAAAGAAGGTGGTAAAATGGGCGGCTGAGACCAAGCTATTTCTTCTTACTCAAAGCGACATGATCGAAGTAAAGGAGGAAGCCCTAAAACAGGGACTCCCATTGGAGGATTTCCCCGAGACGGTTGCTCAACTTGAGGAAAGAACTTTTTTCACACACAAAGAACTCATCCGGTGGCAGAATTATTTCATCCGTCATCAAAGAGAGGACTTGGCCAAACGGATCAACCCCATCGTTGGGACCGAATCGGGGACGAAAGAAGCGGGTCAAATCACCAGCCTTACCCCACTAATTCAGGCGTCAGCCAAACAGCAGTACGCTGAGATTCTATCTAAGCAAAAAATAAAGTTGTCTTCCCTGCTCAACCGCTACAATCCAAACTTTATACTACCCGAATCGGATAAAGATTTCACCAAGGTCAAGACGGCTCTAACTGAATACCTTTCCACCGTGCCACTCTATGAGCAAAGACTCTCTGAATGGAATCCGGCCGAACCTTATCCTCTCCATCGTGCGTTCAGTGGTTTTCTTTTAGGCAAGGACTGGGTAACCAATAGTGCCCGGCAGGATTGGTATGGCGTCCTCCCCCTCCTTTCAGGCTCGCTTTTGGTAAGTATGATCGCTCTCGCCCTGGCCATTCCCTTCGGAGTAGGCTCGGCCATCTATGTCAATCAGGTGGCTACGGCTCGCGAGCAATCTATTATCAAACCTTGCATCGAGTTCATTTCTGCTATCCCTTCCGTGCTGATTGGCTTCTTTGGGATCGCTGTGCTTGGAGGAATGGTTAGCTTTGTTGCGGACGAGCGTCTCAACTCCCTTACCGCCGGCTTTCTTCTGGCTTTGATGACCGTCCCAACTATTTTTACTCTCGCCGAGGACTCACTCAATAATGTTCCCCGTGCCCTCCGGGATGCGTCCCTCTCGCTTGGAGCCAATCGTTGGCAGACCTGTGCCAGAGTTATTTTCCCTTCCGCCATCACCGGCATCATCTCTGCGGTGCTCCTAGGCTTTGGACGGGTCATCGGGGAAACCATGGTTGTGCTTCTTTGTGCTGGCAACCGAATCGCCATACCCGATTTCACTTCCGGCTTAGGGGTGTTTGCACAACCAGTTCATACCATGACTGGAATCATCGCCCAGGAAATGGGCGAAGTTGAGTTTGGAAGCATCCACTACCGGGCTTTGTTCATGGTAGGTATCGCTCTTTTCCTCATTGCCTTGTTGGTGAACTTCCTCTCTCAAACCATTGCCGGTCGCTACAAAGCGAACTACTAAATCACATGACTCCAGAAAAAGAAAAGAGGCATCCCTTTGTTACCCGTCTCACCCGTGAGAGAGTACAGGAATCGATCATGTTTGTTTTACTACGAGGTATGACCTTCTTTGTGCTCTTTTGTGCCGCGTTCCTCTTTTGGGACATCATCTCCAAAGGATCCTCCAAGGTATTTGAGGGTGATGGATTGATTAATTGGGAGTTTTTAACCGAACATCCGCAGACCCTCCATGTTATTGGCGAAGGAGAAGATGAAATTAAGCTAAGTTCGAGCAACTACTACAAACTCAAGGATGAAAAGGTTCTCAACAAATGGGGTGAATTTCGCAAGTCGAGTGAGTACGGTTCCGCCCGTAAGGAATTGGATACCCGCATCTCCCGGTTACAAAACGAATGGGCTCTGGAATCCCTACTCGTCGCCGATGAAAAGTTTCTGGTTCGCGAACGGGAAAATGCTGCCAACAAGTTTGCCTTTTGGAAGGAAATGCTCGCTGACCCCAAAACGACCGCTGAGGATTTCGAAATCAAGGTGGAAGATGTGCCCAGCATGGTTACCCAATTTATGCTTGGGCATTTTGAGAAGGAACGGGGCCGACTCTCTCTCGTGGATGAAAAAGTGACTCTTTTTCGCGCCACGCACTACCCTAAAATCGAAAACCTCTCCCCTGCTCATGCAGAAGAAGTGGAAAAGGCATACCTTGCGTTCCTTGCAAAGATTCCCGAGGCTTACAACCAGTCTATGGCGGCATTTGGGGCAGAGGTCACAACTTCCTACGATGAATTTGTTCAAACCGAAGGACCAAAGGAATTTGGCCGGTTTGCGGAGGCCCTTGTCGCCTACTGGGCGGCACGCAATGTTCTCCTCGGTCAGGACCATGACCTGAAGAATTGGGAAGCCCTGGAGGCATCGCTCGCACCCTTCAAGCAGGCAATGGCCGTCTCCCTGCCATCGAGAGATTATGCTTAT
>JAURNO010000276.1 GCA_030830145.1 Verrucomicrobiota bacterium | reverse complement strand
TGACGATGGCTTGTCGGGCAAGGGATTTGAAATTCGCAACCCCAATGCCGAGTCTACTTGCGGTTGCGGAAAGTCTTTTAATTGATGCCGTTCGGCAGGCTTTTTTTACTGACCGTCGCGGTTAGCCTTTTGCACGCTCCGTTGTTCGCGGTTTTCAAACGCGGACCTGTTGCAATGGAGCTTGTAAGCGAGCAAAAAACGGTCGCCGATGGAAAAGCATTCTGGGTAGGTTGGCGTATTGTCAGGGAAAAAGGTTGGCACACTTACTGGAAGCATCCGGGCGACGTGGGCGTTCCTCCCCGAATCAAGTGGTCGTTGCCTGACGGCATGAGGGCAGGAGAACTGCTTTACTCGCCCCCTCAGCAAGTGAAGATGGGGCAAGTAGGAGCATACGGGAATTACGGGGAAACGCTTTTCCTTTGTAAGTTCGAACCAATCGTTCCTCTGGATGTCGGCACTACGGTCAAAATATCGGGTAAAGCGTCTTGGTTGGCTTGCTCCCGTCAATGTAAACCGGGTTTTGCCGATTTGTTTCTGGAAATACCGGTGGGCAAAAAGGTGGAGTACGACCCTTTTTGGCGACCAAGATTCGAGTCATTCAGGAAAAGCCTTCCTATGGATGCTCCGGTCGATTGGAGATTTAAAGCGGTGCGCAAGGGAGAAAAAATTGATCTTTTCTTGCCCGCCTCCTTGTCTTCGAAGACCAGGGGACTTCGTTTTTTTGCTTATGGTCGCCAGATCAGGTCTCATGCACCCCAAGTTTTGCGAAAGGCTGAGAGTGGGTGGGTTATATCCTTGACGCGTTCCTCATGGTCTTCGGGAGAGGAAAAGGAATTGAGTGGCCTTCTTTATCGTAAGGAAGGCTGGGGCGTTGCCGACAATCGAAACTATATCCGTATGCGGGCAATTTTAAATTCGGGCTGATCCTTGAAGCGGAATGGACTGAGCTATTAAAGAAAATTATTTATTGTCCAAAACTGGAGGCGAGTGGCATATTTACAATAGTTTGATATCGACCCTCCAACGCCTAGTGACTGAATCTTTTCCGCTTCGGTTTTTTGCATTGTAAAAAATTAAAATTAGTAAAAGTTCAAGATATGAAAAATTTCTGCTTCTTTTTGGTCTTTGTTGCTTTTTCGGCCTCCCAAGGTCAAGAGCTACCGGGTACCGCAACCGAATTGCCCGGTGCTTCGACAACCGTTGCGCCGGCAGTGGAGCCTGGTGCCGACCAGCCCGCCGCACCCAAAAAGGTGGAACTCGATCCAGTAACGGTGAAGCAACTGACCGACGTCGTTAAAAGCAACGTTTACGCTATGTCCAAGAGGAACGTGAACTTAGTGCTCAATACGATTCATCCGGAATCTCCTCTCGTCGAAAGCAGCAAGGATATGTTGACCTACATTTTCGCTCGTCTGCAACTGCGTTACACCTTGCAGCGCATCGAGGTGACCAAAGTAGAGCAAGGCGAGGCTCGGGTTGAAGTTCTTCAGGTTACCCAAAAACTTTCTGGAAATGCCGCATTTAGGGATAATCGAATCAAACTTCTGCATACCTTGAAGCGGGATGGACAAAAGTGGAAGATCTTCAGCTCGGAAGCCCTCATGATCGAGTACCTCAAGTACTAATCGGCTACCAGCTGTTTTTTACATTTCCTCCAAGGTTTCGATTCCCAGTATTTCCAAGCCGGAACAAAGGTAAGTTTTGGTTCTTCGGCACAGAAGAATTCTCAGACTCTGAGTCGGTCGGTCTTCGACCATAACCTTATCGTTGTTGTAAAAGGAACTGAAGTCAGTCGAAAGTTCGTACAAGTAGGTACACAAAAAGTGGGGCTTGAGTTCCCGTAGTGTTTGGCTCAATGCGAGAGGGAAAAAGGTGAGTTTTCGAGCCAAGGTTCTTTCATGCGGGGTTTCGGGGGGGCGGGCTTCCTCACTGCCGGGCGTCTCTTCGTTCTCTAATTTTCTGAAGATGCTGCTTATTCGGGCTACGGCATACTGCAGGTAGGGGGCCGTGTTCCCTTGCATGGCCAAGAGTTTTTCCCAAGAGAACACATAGTCGAGTGTCCTGTCTTGGGAAAGGTCGGCGTATTTGACGGCGCCAAGCCCAATGGCTTGGGCTCGTTTGGAAACTTCTTCCATTGGTAGTTCCGGGTTCTTTTCAATCACCATCCTGCTCGCCCGTTCGATTGCTTCGTTGAGGAGGTCCACCAATTTAACAGGTTGGCCGTCCCGGGTCTTGATCGCTTTGTTGTCTTCGCCGAGGATGGTTCCAAACCATACATGGTCGAGTTGGGGAATTGCCCTTTTTTCGGCGTCGAACCATTTCCGAGCAGTGAGGAACAATTGTTCGAAGTGATCGCGTTGGCGACCATCGGTTACGTAAATGATTTGCTCGGCTTGCCATTCTTCCTTCCGAAACAAAAGAGTGGCTAGGTCAGTGGTGGCATAATTACTGGCGCCGTCTTTTTTGCGAACAAGGAAGGGTTGCTTGCAAAACCTTTTGTGCTCGGGGTGAAAAACGACCAAAGCCCCTTCGTTTTCTTCGCATATTTTGTGTTCAAGTAGAGATTCGTAAACTTGATCGACTCGGTCGCGATATAAGCTCTCTCCATGAGCATAGTCAAAGCGAACGCCGAGCATTTGGTAAATAGACTCGAAAGAATCCATGCT
>JAURNO010000275.1 GCA_030830145.1 Verrucomicrobiota bacterium | reverse complement strand
CTTGCCGTGTCGAGGATGCGCAAATCAAACAGAATAGTGGAGACGTCCTTGACTTGATTGTCCGCATTGGCCGGATAATCGGGTCTCCCGGGTCGCCGGATGAACCACCCCTTCTCTGTTTTGACGACTTCGATCGACTTGGCGTCACCCTCAACCTCGTCAATCTCGACGATTTCTATCCCGGTTGCGGCGGAGGGATCGAAGGGCTCGAAGAGCGCCTGGCCCATGCGGCTTTCATGAGTGTTGGGATCTCGGGTTTCTGGCGCGGTATTGATGGCGATGACGCAGCATGCCACTGCAACACCAAAGAAGGTGAGGGTTTTGGTTGTTTCGTTCATGAGTCTGAGAGTCTGATGAAGGATTGAAAAGTGAGAATGTTCTTATCTAGGAGCGAACTCTGGATGCAATGGCTCCTTGAATCTCTGCGGTTTTTTTCTTGATGAATACGATAAGGGCAATGATGAGAAGCGGAATCGGGGGAAGAATCACGGACAAGAGCTGAACCGATTCTTCCTTTGCCTTGATCAGTTCGTCACGATTGCGTTCCGCGCTTTTGATTTTGGTGTTCGCTTCCTTGCGCAATTCCCGTTGCCTGCGTTCCAAGTTTTTGTTGAGCTTCGCCCCTTCGGTCTGAAGGACCTGCATGAACTGACCTTGAGTCATGGACCCCTGATTATTTTTTTGAACGCTGGCCAAAGCCTCGTTGAGTTTTCGTTGTTCCTCCCGCAAGACATTCTGAATGGATTCTTCCGCCTCGGCGATGGTTTTGGAGGCGACTTCTCGGGCTTCCTCGATATTTTTCTCAAACTCGATCAAAGTCCTGTGTTGGCGTCTACGGTTGCGGATGTCGAGCAAACTGTTTTCGCCCGCCAACTGATCGATTAGGTTCAAAGAGAAAGTAACGTTGTCCACGTCGAGAGGAAAAGATGAATCAGGACCTTGACTACGGATATTGTAAAAAGGATCGGCCAAAACATCCAAGTCGGCGACTAGGATGACGTTGAGTTGTGCTGACTGGTTGCCATCTTGAACCGAACCTGAAATGGAGGCGGCAATGACGTCTTGGCTTCCATTACCCTTGAAAGTGGTTCTTTCGGGGTTAAATCTACGCGGAGAACCAAACACTCCACCAGTCCAAAAATTGTCCAAACTAGTGGTGCCGGCTAGTTTTCCTCCTTTGGTTTTGAGCAATGGTTTGAAAGAAAGCGAACTTTGCCCTCTGTCGAACAGTCTGCCGGGGCAAGTGAAAAGGCAATACTGCAATTCGGAAGTCACCGGGCCTTCGTCGAAGGAATTCGAGGAACCTCCCACGTAAACAAACTCTTCGGGGAAATTATCAGATCTCGGAATTTTTGGGAAGGGGTTGAACGAATCGCGCAAGATCCGTTTTCCCATCCCGTTCAACCGCTTTTCCGCGGGAGCAATAATTTGCTGCTCAACGCTTCTGCGAAAAGGGTTGCTTGAATCCAGCTTTTCCAAGGAAGTTCGTAGGCTGGTCAATTTCAAACTGTCCCAATCGCTTGAACTCAAAGAGGAATTGGCTTTCAGGCGGGCGTCGAATTCATTTCCTTTTTTGACGAGAGCATCAATCGCCGCGAGGAAAGAGCCGATTTCAGGGACCCTGCCTTTCAAGGGGGCAAGGTTGTACGCAGCCATCTTGGACAAACCGTCAAGCTCTTTCCTTATGGCCGCAAGACGCTCCTTGGGATCCATATTGAAATGTACTCCCAATAGGTCCCAAAGTTTGTTCAGGTCGCCTTTTTCCGGCGGGGTGGGAGGGGGTTGACCGGGACCGCCCTGTTGGTTGTTGCGACGGGGGTCGTAGGTCCCGGTGATTCCGCCTTGTATAAGAGGGAGAGGGTCTTCGAAAATAGCCGTAGGAATCCCAGCTTTTATCGCAGCAATGAGTTCATCGAGCTTGGCATTGTCCAAAGTGGAGGGTTGGACGACGAGCAAAGCATCGTAATCTCCTTTGTTTATCGTTCCCCCGGTGACTTCTTGGACATCGTATTGCTTCCGAAGTTCGGTAATGACTTCCCAGGGAGGAGTTCCGCCTCCCATGCTGAATCCCATCATGCCCATTCCGGGAGATCCCATCATAGGCGCATCGGTACTGAATACACCGAGTTTCTTCTTGGTTTTCGGACCGGCCACGGTTTTGAGAGTTCTCATGATTTCGTATTCGACCGGCAATCCTTTGAAAACAAAGGGAATGCTCTGTTGACCTCCGCTTCCCTTGAAGACAAGACCGAGGTAAAGATCTTTTTGCCAAGGCATGAATCTACCTTCCTCTTGCACGAAAAGAGGGGGCTCGGCTCCGTTTTGGTTTTCTATGCCGTATTTCTCGGCAGTAGTGGAGGCGTTGTCCTCGGCAGAGATTGTATGGATTTCAACAGTCACGTTTTTGCTTTCGCGGTCGATTTCACGAAGGGCTGTAAGGAGGTTGATACGGGTTTGAACATACTGTTCGGGCATCGCATCGGACGGAGAAATAAAAGCATCGATTTCGACCAACGAGTCGATTTCCCTCAAGATTTCAATGGAACCGTCGGACAGGCTGCTCAGTTGCTCTGCCGTTGCATCGATTCTAATAATATCGTGATTACGGGCAAAAATGGTGCAGGAGTAAGCGACTACGACCGCTGAAATAACCCGAACGGAGTAGTGGGCAATCCTCAACCCTCCATTCTGACTGCCGGCCCAATGACGACGCCCGATCAGAATGGAACAGAGGTAGAGCATTGCTACGGACAGCGAAACAAAGAAAGTAATGGAAGAAAAACTGATGATTCCCCTGCTGAAATCCAGAAAGTTTTCAAAAATTCCCCATTCGAAAAGAGCGAGAGGTGCATTGAAAGTGACTCCGAGAACAAAGGCGACGGTCAGGTTGGAAGTGAGGAAAGAGGCGACCATGCCGATTGCAAGCATGGAAAGCCCCACGAACCAGTAACCGAAGTAGGTTGAAAAAAGTAGTCCGAAGTCAGGCTCGCCGAGTTGTATGAGAACCAAATAGTTTGCACCAAGGGAAACGATGAGCGAAACCGAGAAAATTGCAACGGCTCCCAAATATTTCCCTAGGACAACATCTAGGTCGCTTCCGGGGAGGGTGAGAAGCAACTCGTCGGTGCCCTGACGGCGTTCCTCGGCCCACACGCTCATGGCAATTGCGGGGATGAAACCAAGAAGAATGATGGGCAACCATTCGTTTAACTGATCGAGGTTGGCGAGGTTGGAACTGAAGAAATCATCGGTGCCGAAGGCGGCGACTCCGCTGGCCACGAGGAAGGCGCAGATGAAGACATATCCACTTGGGCTACCGAAGTAGGAAGCAAGGTTGCGTTTGAAGACAGCGATAATGGCTTGTGCATTCATGAAATCGAAGAATTTGGGTTAAAAAGGGGGGTGCGCTCAGGCTGCGTCCATGGTTTGACGATTGAACCAACTGTCGAGGGATGGTTCTTCCTTCAGTTCATCCGGGGTGCCGTCGAATACGAGACGACCTTGGTTGATCAATATAATGCGGTCGGCTACCTGCGGGACCTCTTGAAGAATGTGAGTAGACAGAAGAATGGTCTTTCCCAATCCCTTGATCGTCTTCCTGACTTCAAGAACTTGATTCGGGTCCAACCCGGCCGTGGGTTCGTCCATGATGAGAACTTCCGGTTCGTGAAGAAGTACGTTGGCCATGCCTACCCGTTGGCGAAAACCGCGCGAAAGCTTTCCGATTGGTTTGTTCAGGACCGTCTTCAAGGAGCATTGTTCGATTACCTTTTCGATCCTTTCGTTTTTCAACGAGGAGTCCATGCTTCGGGCATCCCCGAAGAAGTTGAGCAACCCGAGGGGAGTCATTTCTTCATACAAAGGGCCGTTTTCGGGCAGATAACCTATTCGGTTGGCGACTTCGTTTCGGTTGTGTGCGACTTCCATTCCGCAGATTTTGGCAGTGCCTGCAGATGGAGCCAAATATCCGGTCAGCATCTTCATGGTCGTGCTTTTTCCCGCTCCGTTTGGACCGAGAAACGCAACGACTTCGCCTTTGCGGATCCTGAAGTTGAGGTCTTCTACGGCGATAAAGTCGCCATAGTACTTGCTGAGACCCTCGGTCTCTATCATTATTTCAAGATTGGAATCATCTGTCATGTCGAGGATTTCTATTAGGGTTTGGTTTCCAAATAAATGTTTCGCGTATAGGCGTCGTCGAAAATGGAATTTGTGCAGATCAAATAGGAAATCTTTTCTTTTGTTTCTTTCAAGAACAAAAAATCCTTTGCAAAATCAGCAAAACCACTCATTGATTAAGTAAGTCTAATCCTTGCCTAAAGATAAACTTTGTGAAATTGCCCATCACATCACTAATAATGTTCCTTTGTTCCACAGAGGCAAAGGTTACCTCTGATTTTGAAATCGGTTCGTTTTTTTCCGCCAAACCGATTCGAATGGAAGATTTGGATGGGGCGATGATCGTCAGGCTTAGCGAGGGCAAAAAGAGTTTTGTTCCCTTGCTTTATCCCGCTCGGCAAACACTATTTCAGTGGATTGACGAAGGGGACGTGAATTTGATTACTTACGAACAGTATCGCATCAATCCCGGTCTTTTCGTCAAACCCTCCCCCTTTGTTGGAAAAAGTCCGTTTGTCACCTCTCCGAAACTCGAATCTGGTGAAAAGAATAAACCAGCAACCTCATCTACGCCCTCGAGCCTTTCTCCCAAATCAGCGGTAGGACCTCTTCCCTCCCTTTCTCCGTTGAGGACTTCCGCCTTGCCTGGAGATCGCGAACTTCAAGCCTTTATGCTGCGAAATCGAGACGAGGAGAAAGTCGCTTCGATGGAAAGGCAACCTCTTGAAGTTCGTGATGGAGTCCCTCTTCCCCCGGTTCCTGGAGTACCACCTGAGAAGACGGTCCCCTCGCTCAGCCAAGTTTTTGCCGATCCCAATCTCAATAAAGAATACCAAAGATTGGTCAATTCATCGACTTTGGGCAAGATAAACGCCAAAAGGGAAAAAGAGTATGCTCCCGAAACCGCCGTTGAGATTGAAGCCGTCCCCGCAAACCTGAAATTAAAAGCTTCCAAGCGGACCAAAGACGGAAGGGTTCAACCTGCCCAAGCATCTGAATTTTATCTTACTACGCAAAATTTGCACGAATTATTCAAGGACATGAACGTCGAACGAGCGTTGTCCGGGGAAATCAAGTCCGTTGCCGAAATTTGGGCTCATGCCGAGAAAAACCTCAACACCAATCCCGAAGTCGCCCTGGGCGTCAAATCGATCTTGTTGCAGGCAAAAGTAGGGAGGGCCCGAACCAATCCGTTTGGGGAAGCTTCCTTGAGCGACCTTCCTCCAGATGAGAAATATTTTATCATCGGCATCGACAAGGACGAAAACACCAATGTCGTTACCATATGGTCCAAAGAGGTCGAGGTGAACCCGGGTGACAACCTCGTCGAGCTCAGTTCCCGGGACGTCATTTATCAGGATTAAGCGTTCCGACCCTTACTTGATAAAAAAACGAGTAATTATTTATCAAGACCGAACCTCATTCTCCCTACTTGATAAAAAAACGAGTAATTATTTATCAAAAAACCCCTTCTGTTTCCCATTTGATAAAAAAATTCAAGTAATTCTCGCCATTGACCGCGAGCCCTTGTAAATCAAATAGTTTTTCTCCTACTCTACGACTATGCAAAACCAAGAAATTCTTCAGCAAGCGGCTGACCAGGCCAGAGGCTTGGCCATCGACGCCATTCACGCATGCAGTTCCGGACACCTCGGGCTACCCCTCGGCGCAGCCGAAGTCGGGGCCGTCCTGTTCGGACAAGACCTCCAAATGGATCCTTCCGATGCAGAATGGATCAATCGTGACCGTTTCGTTCTTTCCGCCGGGCACGGAAGTATGTTCCTGTACGGATGGCTTCATCTTGCCGGGTTCGATCTTCCCCTCGAGGAAGTCAAAAACTTCCGCCAGTTGCACAGCAAAACTCCGGGCCATCCCGAGTTCGGCGAAACTCCCGGAGTCGAGTGCACAACCGGTCCCCTGGGGCAAGGAGTCGGTAACGCAGTAGGCATGGCGATTGCGTCAAAGATGGCGGCTGCCCATTTCAACACTCCCGAACACGAAATTTTCAATCACCAAGTCGTGTGCTTGGCCGGGGACGGTTGTTTGCAGGAAGGGGTGGCTTCGGAAGCCGCTTCCCTCGGCGGACACTTGGGCTTGGACAACTTTACGCTCATTTACGATTCCAACGACGTAACCTTGGACGCCATGGCTGACGCCAGTCAGAGTGAAAGCGTATTGGACCGCTTTGCCGCCTACGGTTTCGAAGTCGTTCGCATTGAAGACGGTCATGACTTGCAAGCCCTTTCCGATGCCCTCGCCCGGGCACGAGCCAATACCAATGGCAAACCCACCTTTATCGAGGTTAAGACTCTCATCGGAAAGGGGATTCCCGAGGTTGCGGGCACCGCCGCCGGACACGGCGAAGGCGGAGCCAAGTTCGCCGAATCCGCCCGGCAGGGACTCGGGTTGCCCGAGGAGCTTTTTTATGTCTCGGATGAAGTTCGCACTTATTTTGACGCCCGCAAAGCCGAGCTCAAGGGCAAGCGTCAGCAATGGGATGCAACTTTTTCCGCCTGGCAGTCCGCCAACCCTGAAAAAGCGGCTCTCCTGCAAAGTGGACTAACCCGCGAAGTTCCCTCTGACCTGATGGACCAAGTACAGGTGTTCGCCGAAGATGCCAAGGTAGCGACCCGGGCTGCGGGTTCCCAAGTCATTAATGATCTGGCGAAGGCTTTTCCGCTACTCGTGAGTGGTTCGGCCGACCTTCATGGATCGACCAAGAATTACCTTAAGGAAATGGGTGATTTCTCCCGGGCCGACCGGTCCGGCCGAAATCTTCTCTTTGGCATTCGCGAGCATGCCATGGGGGCGATCGTCAATGGGATCGGCTACCATGGAATATTTCGTCCATCGGGAGCCACCTTTGCCGTTTTTGCCGATTACATGCGCGGTTCGGTTCGCCTCTCCGCTCTCGTAGGTCTGCCTATTTTTCATATTTGGACGCATGACTCGGTCGGGGTAGGGGAAGACGGCCCCACCCACCAACCAGTCGAGACGACCAGTGGTCTTCGTGTCATACCGAATTTGGACATTATCCGCCCGGCTGACCCGGAGGAAACGGCCGGTGCCTTCGTCGCTGCCTTGCAACGTACGGATGGACCGACTGGACTCATCCTTACCCGCCAAAATTTGCCTAACCTCAACTTCATTCCCGTGGCCGAGAGGCGTAATGGCGTATTGAAGGGTGGTTATGTGGCCCGCAAGGAGGAAGGCGAGCTTGAACTCATCATTTTGGCTTCAGGGAGCGAATTGTCCTTGGCTCTGGAAGCGGCCGACAAACTCGGCCAAGGAGTACGGGTTATTTCCATGCCCTGCATGGAGCGCTTTGACCGTCAGGACGCAGATTACAGAGAATCCGTACTACCGAAAAGTTTCCGCAGCCGGTTGGCGGTGGAAGCCGGAGTAAGCGATCTTTGGCGCAAATACGTCGGTCTTGACGGAGTCGTGGTCGGGATCGACCGCTTCGGCATCTCCGCACCCGGCGACACTGTGATGAGTGAGCTCGGAATCTCAGTCGACAACGTCGTCAAGCAGGCAGCTCTCGCCGGATTGAGTTCCTGATTTTGATTGAGCAAAGGGTAGGGCATCGCCTGCTCTTTTTTTTCAGAAGAGATATTATACCTTGTCGTGGGTGTATGTATTGGATTCAGTGCAACTATGTCCCATCCGTTGGTTCCTGTTTGCATTGGCATCCTTCTTCTTGCCGGGACGACGCTTGCCCAGAATCCCCTGTCCGTTTCCAAGCCCGAGGCGGATAACTCGGTGGCCGCCCAGTTGGCGTCCTTCCAGGTAGCCGAGGGCTACGAGGTGAACCTCTTCGCCGACGAGTCCATGGGGATAGCCAATCCGGTCTGTTTCCGATGGGACGCTGAAGGCAGGTTGTGGGTTCTTTGCACATGGGCCTACCCCCAACTCAAGCCCGGTGAGAAGGCCGATGACAAGTTGTTCATCCTCGAGGACAAGGATCAGGACGGCAAGGCCGACAAGATCTCAACTTTTGCCGATGGCTTGAACATGCCCACCGGATTCGCCCTCGGGCATGGAG
>JAURNO010000274.1 GCA_030830145.1 Verrucomicrobiota bacterium | reverse complement strand
GGGAGATTCGTCGTCTTCAAGCTCCTTGCGCCTGCGGGCTCTCTTGCGACCGTTTTTCTTTCGCAAGCCCTTTGTTTCTTCACTAGCCATCGTAAAGAATGCTATTTTCTCATAAAAAAGGACAGGGTCAAGGCTTAGGAATCAAGAGATGACGATCCATATGCCGAAATGATGGAACTGACCAAGGGATGACGAACGACGTCGTCATGGTCGAATTCGTGAAAAAACAAACCCTTCACCCCAACCAATTTTTTTCGGGCGTCAACAAGTCCGGATTCCTCACGCGTCGGCAAGTCGACCTGAGTGACATCTCCGTTCACAACCATCTTACTCCCCTCGCCCAACCGGGTCAGAAACATCATCATTTGTGAGCGGGTTGCGTTCTGGGCTTCGTCAAGCAGGGCAAAGCATTTGGTCAAAGTCCGCCCACGCATGTAGGCCAGCGGCGCGATCTCAACTACCCCCGTCTCGACCAATTTACGGGCTTCGATTGGCCCAAGAACCTCATCCATGGCATCATAGAGCGGCCGAAGATAGGGGAGTAACTTCTCTTCCAGATCACCGGGGAGAAAGCCCAATGCCTCTCCCGCCTCCACTGCCGGGCGAGCAAGAACGATTCGTTGAATTTCTCCCTCCAGCAAGGCATGGATGGCTGCGGTCATGGCAAGAAAAGTTTTACCGGTTCCGGCCGGGCCGATTCCAAAAACCATGTCGTTTTTGAGGATCAGATCAAGATAGCGTCGTTGGCCGAGATTTCTCGGGACAACGGATTTCTTGCGAATTTTCAGAACCAACGGATTCTTCAAAAGGTCTTCCAATTCCTTTGCCTTCCCAGTCGAAACCTTTCCGAGAAATCTACCAAAATCAGACTTCCCGGAGACAAACCCCTGCTCCCGCCCCTTGAGAAGAAGATCAAACAGTTGAACGCAAAGTTCGACGTTTTCCTCTTCCCCCTCCATCGTCAGCCTATTTCCTCGAGCGACCAAACGAACCGAAAGCCTTCTTTCGACTTCTTCCAGGTTTGCCGGACTCTCCCCATACAGTTGGTGAAGTTGCCTCTCCGTTTCGAATTCTATTTTTTGTTCTGGCATGAAACGAAAGAGCGTAGAAAAAGGGAATCCCTAACCCTGCGACCTCCATGGCTAAGGTGAGGTGGAGGGATGCTTTGCCACCAAATATTCATGGATAGCGGGAGAAACATCGGGACTGATACGACATGGTGTGATTGAGTAAATATCGGAACCATCATTCGGCAAGCATTGAATCAAATTAAGATTCGATTGAAATTGCCAAAGGTCCCAAAAACGTCATGACAAACTTTTTCACTCTAATTACTTCGACTATGAAAGTTCTTTTCGTGAGCCCAGAGGTTAGCCCGCTTGTTCGTACCGGTGGTTTGGGCGATGTCGTGGGCAGTCTTCCCCTCGCAATCAAAGAGTTAGGCATAGACGTGAGAATCCTCTGCCCTCTCCATCGGGCATGCAAGAATTTGGAAACGACCTTCTTCGCCCAAAAGGGCACCGTTCAATTGGGCGACTTAGAAGTTCCCATCAGGATAGGAGAGACGAAGTTGGGCTCATCCGGCATCCTGGTTTACCTAGTTGAAAACGATTCCCTTTTCGATCGCCCGGGAATTTACTCTGACTCGAACGGCGATTACGCCGATAACCCAACCCGGGCATTCGTCCTCTCGAAGGCAGCCTTGCTCATTGATCAAATAACCGGTTGGTCCCCGGACGTTTATCACGCCCATGATTGGATGGCTGCCTCTTTACCCGCATATCTGAATGCAAATCGGCCCAAAGGCAAGAGGTGCAAACAAGGGAAATCAGTACTGACCATCCATAATTTGGAACATCAGGGCAATTGCTCTTATCAAGATTTCCTGCGGTCCGGTCTCCCCGAAAGTTACTGGGCTATCGATGGCTTCGAAAACAATGGCTCCATGAATTTGCTCAAAGGAGGCATCCAGCATGCCGACAAGATCACGACCGTAAGCCCAACCTATTCGAATGAAATAAGGACCCCGCAATTCGGCCACGGACTCGAAGCTAGCCTGACCTACCGTGGCGCAGACTTGCTTGGCATCTTAAACGGTATTGACGAGACGAGTTGGAACCCGCAAAAAGACCCTGCTCTCCCCTGCCCGATCGACCTGGAATCGCCTCAGTCGGGAAAAAAAGCGTGCAAAGAACTTCTCCTCAAGGAAATGAGTTTGCCGGCAAATGAGAGCCCCCCCCTCTTCGGGGTCGTATCCCGGCTTTACCGTCAAAAAGGCTTGGATTTGCTCATTGAATGCCTTCCGGATCTTATGTCTGAATCGGATGCCAAATTCGTCATCTTGGGGAGCGGGTCCGAAGAAGAGGAAAATGCCTTTCGCAAACTGGCCAAAAGATTCCCCGAACGCATCGCCGTTTTCATTGGATTCGACGATGGATTGGCTCGCAGAATCTTCGCCGGAAGTGATTTTTTCCTAATGCCCAGTCGGTTCGAGCCTTGCGGTTTGGCCCAATTGTACGCGATGCGATACGGTTCTCTTCCCATTGCTCGAAAAACCGGAGGCCTGGCCGACACCATAGATCATTTTTCCCGTTCCACTTCCTCATCCAACGGCTTTCTTTTTGATCAAGCCAATGCAAAAAGTCTAAGGACGGTTATTCACAGGGCCATCAAACTTTTTGGAAACCCAACCCAATTCTCGAAAATCAGAAATAACGCGCTGCAGTCCCCTTGTTCATGGGATGATGCGGCCAAGTGTTACGCCGAAGTGTACAAGTGGACTATGGAAATTCAAGTAGAAGAAAAGCTGAGCTTTACCAAACGTGCATAACTTTCCATTCGTTTTCATGATTTCCTCTTGCGGAAGCTAAACGAGAATAGGTACCCTTCGTTTATCCATCATATGAATAAATGACCTCGAACGGACCCTCCAGAACCTTCACTCGAGAAGCGGTTGAAGCTTGGCTTGGTCGCCTATCGAGCGCCGACTGGGAAACGAACATACCAAAGACTCAACTGCAGGAAGGAAGGAAGTTCTACCGGGAAGGGATGCTCAGCACCGTCGACTTGCAAAGCGGTCAAGCAGTCGTAACTCAAAAAGTAAACCGGGAGGAAACTTATTCGGTCATCGAATGGAACGGTAAAGGTCCCGAGATAAGAACCTCTGTGGAGGACGAGGACTTCGGTCTCGTCCTTGCCACGGCAGGGCTCTACGAAATCGAGGAACTCATTGCCGAAATACACGAAGACGACCCTCTTTTCGACGATCTCCCGACCCCTGAGGACGAAGAGGAAGAAACCGAAGTCCACCTATCGGCTGAAGACGAACCGGAAGAAGGCAACACCTTAAATCAGGTGCCTCTCCTTATTTTGCTCGAAGTTTCCAACAAAAATGGACTCACCGCCACCCCGATGTGGAAAAAGGGCAAAAAAGAGAGAATCCCGGCCTACGGAAACAAACAACAAGTGGAAATAGAACAGGCCGATCGACCCGCTCTCATGAGATTCGTTGCCGAGGCCGGGGAACGAGGCTTTGAGTTCGAAAAGGCAAAAGGCGTTTTCTCCATGAAGGATTGGAAAAAAGTCGCAACCTTGGCCGAAGATGCCCTTCCCCGATGGGAGAAGGCATTCAGCTTGGAGTTTTCCGGCGACGCCCACCTGCTTCGCGAAGGCCAGCGCATCCTCAATTGGGAAATCGAAGCCCGAAGTCGGGATTCATCCTCCATGACCCTCAGGGAAAACTTCCGTCTTGGATCCCTTCGACTCGGAGTCGAGCACAGTCGTAAAATCACCAAGGCTAGAAACGGCGCGACCTTCATCAGAGGACATGGCTTGGTACGCCTCGACCAAAACCAATTGGACGACTTCGAATGGTGGCAAAGAAACCGGGGTGATTCGAAAAGAGCGAATTGGCCCAGGTACATGCTTTTTTCGATCTTTGCCCGTAAATATCTTCGAGCCCGTCAGGATGGGAAGCTTGCCTCCTGGCAATCATCCATTCGCGAGCCTCAGACAAATGGAATAGCCAAAAGGTTTTCTTTCCTCAGACCCTACCAAAGAGATGGAGTAGCCCATATTCACGCTCTTCATCAACTTGGTTGCCACGGCTTGTTGGCCGACGAAATGGGCTTGGGCAAAACCGTTCAAACCCTTGCTTTGATCGTAGGCAACAAGGAAAAGGATTTACCTGACTTGGTCACTTGTCCTGCCTCGGTCGTTCCCGTTTGGGTTCGAGAGGCAAAGGAAAGGTTTCCCAAGCTCAAGGTAAGAATCCTCAACAAGGAGGACCAATTCTCCGACCAAAATGAAAGTTGCCTTTGGGTCGCCAGCTACACCCAATTACGACGGCACAGGAGCCACCTGGAAAACTTCCGTTTTCGATACGCCATACTGGACGAGGCTCAGCTTATCAAAAACCCCAAGGCGAAGATTACCCAAACCTGTCTATCCATAACGGCCCGGCACCGCCTGGCTCTCTCCGGAACCCCAATTGAAAACACCGCCCTTGACCTCTGGACGATATTCCGATTTCTGATGCCGGGCCTTCTCGGAGGTCGCAAGGATTTGGAGAAAGACTTGACCGAAGCCCCCGAAGATACGATCCAACTTCTGCGCAAACAAGTCACCCCCTTTGTCTTGAGAAGAATCAAGAGCGAAGTCGCAACCGAACTACCACCAAAACTGGAAACCGAGTTGGCCTGTCCCCTCAATGACGAACAGAGAAAAGAATACAGAAAACTTACCGAAGGCGCGATCAAAAGACATGGGGAAGATCTGCGAACCGCAATCAAGGAAGCTCCCACTCATGTTTTCTCTCTCCTGACCAGATTAAGGCAAACGTGTTGCGACCTCGGTCTGCTTCCTTGGCGAGAACACCTACCACCCACCGGCTCGAAAGGAGACGTTTTGATCGAAAAACTAGGGGATCTGTCTTCGTCCAAAGCCAAAGTCATCGTATTCAGTCAGTTCACTTCCTTCCTCGCCATTCTCAAGAAGAACATCCGCCTGAATCATCCCGACCTATCAATCCTCGAGTTAACTGGTTCAACCCGGGATCGAACGACCCCAGTCGAAACCTTTGAGTCCAATCAAGGCCCGACCGTTATGCTGGCCTCTCTCAAAGCGGCAGGATTGGGCGTCACCTTGAAATCAGCGGATTACGTCTTCCTCATGGACCCATGGTGGAATCCGGCTGTCGAGGAACAAGCCATCGACCGGGCCCATCGTTTAGGCAGGGAAAAACCTACTTTTATTTACCGACTGGTAGCCCAAGGCACAATCGAGGAACGAGTTCGTAATCTTCAGCTTGAAAAAAAGGAAACCTTCAGGAAAGTCATTGGCGAAATCGACAAACCCGCGGGCTTGGGCGATCACTTCTCCTCCTTGAAGGAATTAATCGAGCTCAAAGACGGCTAAGCTGTTGTAACTGGAAAGGAAGTTAACCATCTTGTAACTGTCCGCGAGAAAAGATCGCGAGGAGTTACCAGATACGCATCAAGACGACGAGGAGTCCTCGTCGCTTTTGCCGAAGCTCTTGCGAAACCTACGAATAAAACGAAACCCCGGAAGCAAAAGCAAACCCGTGACCATCACATAGGTGGATGGTTCGGGAACGACTGAATACCTCAGGTAAAAGTCTCCTTCTCCATTGTACCAGACTCCCCACCCTGAGTATCCGTGAAGATTACCATTGTGGAATTTGTAAGCGTGGTCGTTTACGCTAAAATAACTGCTTGCATCTGACCACACACCTGATCCCGACGCCAAGGTTGTTCCTCCCCAAGTAATATCGGAATGCAAGTCATTTACACTGTTTAGAAAAAGAATACCATCGTCCGTAGTATGGTCGTGAAGCCCTAGATTGGCGACTGCACCGGCAGCACCATTGCTGTCTACGCTAAATATGTTCAGGTCGACGACGGCATTGCTGCCAAAGGCAAGCGTGCCAAAATTCAAAACATCGAAATCATCGTTAAAGCTGCCTTGATTC
>JAURNO010000273.1 GCA_030830145.1 Verrucomicrobiota bacterium | reverse complement strand
CTTTTGCTGATCTCCACCCCGACTATTTCGAATCACGAATACCCGTTGGTCCGAGTATATTGCTCGAATAGCGACCCCTCCCCGACAATTTTTGGGGTGAACATGAATTTCTTGTCCAAAATATACTCCTATTTGATATTTGGGTTATAGTTGATATTTGAAACTTCGTCGTTATTGTAAAGTTATGAAACATTTGCTTTTGCCGATTCTTTCCTTCACGGTTGCCTTCCCTGTCCCTGGTCAGGCGAACATCGAGCCCGTCCCCTTTCATGAGGTCGAAATGACGAGCGAATTCTGGAGGCCCCGCCTCATCACCCAACGCAAGGTTCTGGTGCCGTTTGCCTTTGAGAAAACAAAACCTGGAGTGGCTCATCTCCAAGCGGCAGCCGATTTTCTAGCGGGCAAGAAAGTGGAAGGCCATCGTCCCCATAGGTTCATAGACTCCGATCTCTATAAAGTAATGGAAGGAGCCGCCTACCTGGCCCAGTTGCAAGACGACCCCGAGCTCGAAGCTCAATTCGATCGGATCGTCGACGTCATCGCTTCCGCCCAAGAGCCGAATGGTTACCTTTATCCTTCTCATACCACCGGAGTGGGTACGGACAAAAACATGATGGGGAACGAACCTTACACCTTCGTCGTACACAGCCATGAGCTTTACAACATGGGGCATCTATACGAAGCCGCCATCGCCTATTACTTGGCCACCGGGAAGGACAAATTACTCAAAGTCGCCGAGAAAAACGCCCGTCACGTCAACCAAGTGTTTTTCGTGGGCGACCCAAAGTACAACGGAGGCAAACCCATCCGCCAAGCCCCCGGTCACCAGGAGATGGAATTGGCTCTCGTCAAGTTGCACAAGGTTACCGGGAAAAAGCTCTACCTCGAAATGGCAGAGAAGTTTCTCGAGATTCGAGGAAAGACCTATGTACCCGACGGAGAAGGAGTGATGTCACCCACTTACGCACAGCAGCATGCGCCTCTTGAGAAACAGAGCGAAGCAGTTGGGCACGCCGTACGGGCCACTTACCTGTATGCGGCGATGGCCGACATGTCCCGTCTCCAGAAAGAAGATTCTTACACCCGCGCCCTCGACAGAATTTGGGGCAACTTGACAGACACCCGAATGCATATAACCGGAGGCCTCGGGGCAGTTCACGGAATTGAAGGGTTTGGCCCGGCCTATCTCCTTCCCAACGCCGACGCCTTCAACGAAACCTGTGCGGCTGTTGGCAACGTGCTCTTTAACTTCAGAATGTTTTTGGTTCACAAGGATGCCAAATACTTGGACGTCGCCGAAGTTTCTCTCCTCAACAACGTCCTCGCGGCTGTCAACCTGGAGGGAAATCGGTTTTTCTACGTCAATCCCCTCGAAGCGGATGGGAAGTACCCCTTCAACCATGGAACCATGGGACGGGCACCCTGGTTCGGTACTGCCTGTTGCCCGAGCAACATGGCTCGCCTGCTCCCTCAGGTTCAGGGAATGACCTATGCCCACGATGATGAAAACCTTTACCTTGCCATGTACGCCGACACCTCCACGAAACTGGATATCGGCGGAACCACTTTGTCCGTTTCGCAAAAGACGAATTACCCAAACGAAGGAAGAGTAGAGGTTTCCCTCAACCCTCGAAAACCCGCCGAATTCGCCCTCCGACTACGCATCCCAACCTGGACCGGCAAGCAGTTTGTTCCCGGCAAATTATACGAATATCTCAACTCAACCTCCGAGAATTGGGCAATCTCGGTGAATGGAAAAAAAGTCAACCCGAAGACCGAGCGAGGTTTTGCCGTGCTGAATCGCAAGTGGAAGAATGGCGACAAGGTCGTCCTCGAGTTGCCCATGCCGACTCGTTTGAACAAATGCGACGAACGGGTCGAGGATAACCGCAACCGCGTTGCCTTTACCCGTGGACCCTTTGTTCTTTGCGCCGAGGAAGTCGACAACGGAGGAGCCACCCAACGCTTCTTTTTAGACGCCAAGCCCACCATCAAGAAAGCCAAGGTCTCGAAGGTGAAACTACCGGCCGGTTCTTTCATCAAAGTAAAGTCTCCGGCAAACGCGCTTACGGAAAAAGGGTCTCCTGAAAAACGTGACCTCACCCTCGTCCCCTACTATGCATGGAACAACCGTAAACCGGGTTCCATGATGGTCTGGTTCCCCACCACTCCAAAGTTAGCCGTCTTCGACCCGCACTCCCTGCCCAAGGAAAGTGTTTTTTCCGATCTGAAAGCGTCTCATACTTCCGACCTCGACACGGTAACTGCGGCAGGCGACGGCAAAGAGCCTCGTTGGTCGAGCGGGAAAGACGTACCGCGCTGGACGAGCCGTCCGCAGTTGGGGATCAAACAATGGGTGGAAGGATATTTTTCGAAACCAAGAAAAGTTCGGGACATCGGAGTTTACTGGATGCAGGATCAACAAGACGTCAAGTTCCCCAAAGAATGGTCTCTTGAGGTCAGGAGCAAAGGAGAGTGGAAACCCTTCGAGCTCTACGTCACCGACCGGTACGACAACCGGGCCAACCAGTACAACGTCGTTCACCCGGCCGCCCCCCTTGTCTGCGATGCCATCAGGATCAATATGACGCCTCAAGAAAACGCATCCGTCGGCATCCTTGAGGTACAGGTCAAGTTCGAGAAATAAGCGCAACGTTGCGAATTTTCGAATGACTTCAAGATTAGCTTGGATCCTTTTTCTCGTTTTCAGACTAGCCCTCTTGCCTTCCTTTGCCGAAGACCAAAGGGATAGACTCGACCTATGCAAAAGGCTCGAACAATCCGTTCAGGGAAAAAAGCATGGTTTTCTTGCCGGCAATCTCTCTTATTACGTCGGTGGCTTTCACGCCAGTTGGGAACCCATTGAAGAAGAGACGATTGGTCTTACCCACCCCTTTCATCATGACCTTCGCAGCCGCGGAGCCGGTTTGGTTGAAAGTGGACTTCCAGGGACTGAAAATACGGGCGTGGGCAACGACTACCTTGGTTGGGAATTTTACAAGGACACCAAGGTTTTATATGGAAGCGTAATCATAGACGGAGAGGTCTTTCCTCAACCGGCCCCCACCCGTATGCTCTGGAGACCGGACAAGATGATCTGCGAATACAATATCGGGGGCGTCCGCATCAGGGAAGAAAAGTTTATTGCTTCAAACGATGCAGCCGCTTCCATTATTACTTCATCAAAACCCATAACCCTTCGATTCGAAGGGCATAGTTTCTTTGTCCGGCATAGCGTTTCGTCAACGGCCAGCCTACGATACCAAGCAAGGGACAACGCCCTTCTCATCACCGAGGGTGGAACCGTCAGGTCTCGACCTGATCCGGATGGACCGGAACGGATCGGACCTTGTGTTTACCAGGGAATGACCACGGTGCTTTCCTGCAGCAAGAATTTTTCCAAGACGCTCGAATTGAGCAAAGGAGAACGAGGCGAAGAAAATTATCTTTTTGAAATCCCATGCGACACGAAGGGGGTTACGGTTTCATGGGCCATGAACGACGATTCTCGACAGGCCGTTGTGGATGCCCTCGAAATTCTTTCCAAAGACAAGACGATGCTCACGGCCAAGACGATGGAGGTGAATCGCCAACTCAATCAAGATATTCCACGGTTCCGTTGCAATGACCCGAAATTCGAGGAGATTTATTATTACCTTTGGTCTCTCTACCTGATGTACTACATCGACGTACAAAAGGGTTGGGAAATGGAGAATCACACCCAATCCGCGGTCAACAACTTCCTCGGCATCCATCGTTACGACGCCTGTTTCCAAATCAAGGTTGGGTCCTGGACAGCCGACAAAGCAAGGTATGCCTACGGCAACGTCTTAACCTGGAAGCACCTCGTGGAAAACGGGCGCTATCGAGAAACCCCCAACGGTTTGATTATGCTTTCGGACAACAAGGGCATTGGTTGGCACTCGGGAGCCTACGGAACCGAATTATCCGAGCATGTACTTGGAGCCTGGCAAATTTATCAGCATACGGGAGACCTGGAGTTTCTCCGTAATTGCTACGATGGCTATTTCAAAAAAGTATTCTGGAAAAGGTTGGCCGGGTTTGGAATGAATGATTTTGAGGTCGCTCGGGTCCTTGAAGAAATGGCTAAACTCACCGGTCATTCCAGGGACGTCGATCATTGGCGCCAACTTGTCCGCCAAGACCCCGAGCATATTCGACTGATGTTCGATCAACGGTGGGAAACAAATGGTCACCGAAACTTTTTCCTCGGGCCCAAAGATGGAATGCTGATGACCAACGCTTTTTGGTCCATGCGATCGGAATCATTTCCCCGAGAATATGCCGAGAAGATGATCAAAGCCTGGGCACTGAATAAGGTGGACGGCTTTTACGGAGAATTTTTCCCTCTGGCCATGGCCAAACGATCAATGAAGACCTTTGCCACTGCAACTGACTTTGACTTCGGTTATACCCCTGACACTGCATACTTCACCTTGGATGGTATGTTTAAACAGGATTTCCCAAAGATCGCTTCCGAGTTAACCCTCAATCACTTGGAAAATTACAATTACCACGACGAATGGAATATTCCGGTCGCGCCGGAAGCCTACCGCAGGGACCTAAAATTTTTCGGAGACCAATATTCGAATTTCAACGCCGGTAAGATCCTCCTTTTTATAGAAGGCTTGGCGGGTATTTCTTATTCGTTGCCTGATGGAGTTTTCCTAGTTCGTGATGCAATGCCGACTGCCTGGAACTGGATGGAGGTTGAAGTTCCGGTAGGCAAGAAACCCGCTTGGGTTAAGGTGCGGATCGAACGGAAGAATGAAAGAGGGGGGACCGTGAAAAGCAT
>JAURNO010000272.1 GCA_030830145.1 Verrucomicrobiota bacterium | reverse complement strand
TGTTTATGGCATGTTTACCCGTGCACAAGACAAGAGCAGGAATCTTTCTACTGTTGGCAAGTCTACTGATGAGGTAACAACCCTTGTTACGCGTGTTCAAAATGGTGACATAGCGGCCTTTGATTCGATTATGCTTCTCTATCGAGAGAGACTTTACAGTGTCATTTACAACATGACATTTAACCATGAGGATGCTGCAGATTTAACACAAGAGTCCTTTGTTAAAGCTTTTCGATCTCTCAAAAAGTTCAAAGGTAAATCGTCCTTTTTCACTTGGCTTTACAGGATAGGCGTAAATTTGACTTTGAGTCATCTGCAGCGAAAAAAAACTCGTAAGTTTTTCAGTTTCGAACAAATTTCCGAAGAATATGGTTCAAGCAAGGAATTTGAAAAGTTTTCTTCTTCCGATACCTCTTCTGTTCGGAAGACACTTTTGAATGAATTGCACCAAAAATTGAACGAAGCCCTGCTTAAGTTGTCAGACAAACATAGGACTATCGTCGTTCTTTTTGAAATTGATGGTCTTAGCCATAAGGAAATCTCCAAGATAATGAAATGCACGGAAGGAACTGTTCGATCTCGTTTGCATTATGCCAAGTTGCAGTTGCAGTCGTTACTCTCAGATTATTTGAAGTAATTTTTACATATGAAACCAAAAGAAAAACCTAGTCTAGATGAGCTTTTCAATTCGAAAAAACTAGATGTGCCTTCAGACGAATTTTGGGATAGTTTTCAAGACCGAGTTCATGAACGAGCATTAACATCCGTAGTTCAAAGCACACCTTTTTCATTTGCTTCCAAAAGGGTCATTTGGTCCTTGCCTCTTTCCTTGGTGTGTTTTGTCGCTGTCTTTTTGTTCGTGACTTATCCTTTTTCTTCAAACACCTCAGAACTCGCTAATAATACGGAAGATATTCAAACTGCTCCTGTTGAGGTTTTACTTGCTAAAGATCCTTCGACAGACGACTTTGAAGTAGTCTCCCCGTTCGTTGTCGATCCCAAACTTTCCGATCAAAGCCTGTACGTTCATAACTCATTGGAATGGACCGATGAGGAGTCTTCCTTTGAAGAACCTACAATCAATGATCAGGAATTACAGCAACCGGATTTATTTGCTCAATTTACCTTCTAATCATATGGGGCGTTCCCTCCTGACGTTCTTTTTGTTTTCCTACTTTTTCACACCTCTGTTACTTCCTGCGAATCAGAGTAATGAGGAGTCTTTCCTCTCGCTTCAAACCCGGATTCAAGAAGTCTTTAAATCGTTTGAGTCTTCGGTTGTACGCGTTAAAGCAGCGCGGGAACAACGGCACGATAACAAGATTAAGCGTTTCCTCAAAATGGGAAGCGGTTTTTTTATCAGTAAGGAAGGTCATGTGCTGACTACTGGGTTGCTTGAGGATGCAGACAGGATTTGGATAGAACATAGGAATTCTTACTTTCTCGCCGAAAAGATCGGGCATGACCCCCTTTGTAACCTATCCATTCTGAAAATTTCCGAAAAGCCCAAGGATTTCACTTTTATTCCTTTTGCTGGAAATAAAGAGGATTTGAACGCAGGTACCATTTTAATTGGTGTTACCTGTGCCCTGGATTTCAAGATAGCTCCGACCTACGGTATCATGCAAAGCCATGAGTTTTCATTTGGTAAAAAGCTTTTTCCTACAAAAATGATTAGATCGAGTATGCCACTTGGATTGGGAGAGATTGGAGCTCCAGTTTTCGATCTAAATGGAAAATTTGTTGGTATCACTTACGCTGCATTGCCGGATCTTCGTTCTTCCTTTCTTCTCCCTGCAACAGCTTGCACTAGAATTAGGGATGAATTGCTTCTTTCTGGTGAAATCGATTATGGATGGTTTGGCATTACAACTAGCCGCAAGGTTAATTCTCAAAACAGTTTCGACATAGTTATTGCCGATTTTGTTGCAGGCTCACCAGGTTCTTTCTCTACTTTAAAAAAGGGCGATATACTCAAACGTATTTCCGGTATGACAATTCATAGTCCCGGCGACTTAGCCCACGCATCTTTTTTTGCCAAACCAGGAACCTTTATCGAGTTTGTCATCGAGCGCGAAGGAAACAAGTTGATTTTGCCTGTCAAAGTCGGGTCTAGATCTTTTTACAATGCTCAAAAGCAGCCAAAAGACATTCAAAAGGGCGTGGTTCCCACCAACGGACGCCTTGTCAGCGAGCTTCCCGAGGTAAAATCGCTGGATGCGAACCTAAGCGTAAGCCCTTAGTTTTATGCCGTCATAAAGATTCCATTAGCAGGATATTGATTTTGGCTAAAGATCCATGGTCTTACCCTTCTTCTTTTTCCTTAACGGATTGATCACTTTTGGTTGTTTCAATCTTTACTCGACTTAATTCCTCAGAATTGTCTTATAAGCATTTGATCGTTCTGAATCGGTTCAGTTTAAAAAATACTAAACAGGGTAATTTATGGCAGACAAATATAGAATAGAGAAAGATACCATGGGCGAGGTTAAGGTTCCCGCAGCAAAGTATTGGGGAGCTCAAACAGAGAGAAGCAGAAAAAATTTCAGAATAGGTCCAGTTGCCAGCATGCCCTTGGAGGTTGTCTATGGATTCGCGTATCTGAAGAAAGCGGCTGCTCACGCTAATCAGGAACTTGGCGTTCTACCGGAAGAAAAGAAAAAGCTCATTTCCCAGGTGTGCGACGAGATTCTTTCCGGATGTCATGATGCGGAGTTTCCCCTTGTTACTTGGCAGACTGGAAGCGGTACTCAGTCCAACATGAATACAAATGAGGTCATTGCCAATCGCGGTCATGTTCTGGGTGGTGGGACATTGGAAGATTCTGAAAAGATTTTGCATCCGAATGACGATGTGAACAAATCACAAAGCTCAAACGACACGTTTCCAACAGGGATGCATATTGCCGCATTCAAAATGCTTCTTGAAACAACGATTCCAGGGGTTGAGAAATTTAGAGATACGCTCAAAACCAAGTCTGATGAATTTATGCAAGTTGTTAAAATCGGACGTACCCACTTGATGGACGCTACCCCGTTGACCTTGGGGCAGGAGTTCTCCGGTTATGTTTCTCAACTTGAACATGGTCTTAATGCCCTTCGTAATACTTTGCCTCACCTTTCCGAATTAGCCTTGGGAGGAACCGCGGTAGGAACGGGTATCAATACTCCCCCGGGTTATTCTAAATTAGTGGCGGCCAAAATTGCCGAATTCACGGGGTTGCCTTTCGTTAGTGCAAAAAATAAATTCGAGGCTCTTGCAGCTCATGATGCCCTTGTGGAATCACATGGCGCCCTCAAGCAATTAGCTGTATCTTTGAATAAAATAGCTAATGACATTCGCTTGCTTTCTTCTGGGCCTAGAAGCGGAATAGGTGAAATCATCATACCTTCCAACGAACCTGGTTCCTCCATAATGCCGGGTAAAGTCAATCCAACGCAGTGTGAAGCATTAACCATGGTTTGCGCCCAAGTAATGGGAAATGACGTTGCACTTTCGGTCGGCGGGCTTCAGGGCCATTATGAGTTGAACGTATTCAAGCCCGTTATGGCTGCTAATTTTCTGCAATCCGCTCGGCTATTGGGAGATGCTTGTATTTCTTTCGAGCAAAACTGTGCCTCAGGCATTGAGCCTAATTATTCTAATTTGAAGAAGAATTTGGACAATTCACTCATGCTCGTGACTGCGCTCAATACGAAGATCGGCTATGAAAAGGCTGCAACGATTGCCAAGACGGCTCACCAAAATGGAACTACCCTGCGACAAGAATCGATTAGCCTGGGATTTCTAACTGGTGAGGAATTTGACCAGTGGGTACGCCCCGAAGATATGTGTGGATCACTAGACTGACTTGTTGCCCATTAGTCAATCTATCGTGCTGAAACACTCGTAATGAGGCTGGTTGGCAAAGTAATTTCTTAAGAGCTATGCTTTCTCGGACAAATACCTGAGCGCACTGACATATCCATGATGCCCCATGCCGGCGACAATTGCAGCAACAATTCCCGAGACGAGAGAACGATGACGGAAATCTTCCCTTGCGTGAATGTTGGACAGGTGGACTTCCACGGTCTTGAGTCCGGACGCGACAATCGCGTCGCGTAAGGCGACTGAAGTATGAGTGAGTCCGCCGGGATTGACTATTAGACCGCCGAAACCTCCATCAGCCCACTCGTGAATCTTGTCTATGAGGGCGCCTTCATGGTTGGATTGGAAGGCCTCGACCTCACAATCGCAGGATGCTGCCTTGGCTTTCACCTTGTCTTCGATTTGATCAAGAGTGACGGTTCCGTATACTTCAGGTTCTCGTTTACCAAGTCGGTCGAGGTTGGGGCCGTTAAGCAATCCGATTTTTTTCATAGTCGTATGTTAGGAAACCATTTTTAAGAGGAACCGCAACGCTCGAAGTCAAAGAGGACAATCTGTTTCAATGAACTGGTATGGGAGGGAGAATTGGCTAGCAACTTCCATGGCCAAGGCTTCGACGGCAAAAGTCTCGGTAGCGTAATGACCACAAGCATACAGGTTTAGCTGAAGTTCCTGAGCTAAATTAAAGTGTTGTTGCTTGAGTTCGCCCGTAATCAAAGTGTCTGTACCCGCTTTTAGAATCTGATCAACGGCACTTTGTCCCGATCCCGTTAGAATCGCCACCGACTTTGGCTTGGGCGAGCCAAATTCCATGGCGGAAATCTTGGAGCTGAAAAGGATTTCCAACTGCATCCGAAGTTCCTGCCTTTCATAAGGGCTTTCTGCAATCAGACCGATGTCGAATCCTTCGTACTCGAGGAAAGTTCCCATTGGTGTGAGTCCAAGCTTTTGAGCTAGAAGTGAGTTGTTTCCAATTTCAGGATGGAGGTCCAATGGGAGATGAGACCCGTAAACGGCAAGGTTCCCATCGAGGCAAACCTTGATTTTTTCATATGCAGCGCCTACGAGCGGAATGGGTGGAGTCCAAAAGGGACCGTGATGTACAATAAGGAAATCGACTTTCGACTCGACTGCTTTTTTAAATGGAAAAAGCCCTGCGTCTACTGCCGCTCCAATTTTCGTTACAGAACCATCGTTCTCTATTTGTAGCCCATTGAAGGCTCCATTAAAATCGGGGATGTCGAATTGCCTGGTTCTGTTATCGCAAAAACCGACAAGGTCTATCGTGTTAGTCATTCTTTTGAAAAATGGAGTCCAGAGTCGTTGAGCACAACCAAAATTCGCGGCGATCAATCCCTAAAGATTTTCGTTGCGTCTCTTCATGAAATCCGAATAATACCGTTTCTTCTGTAGCAGGGTGGAGCAGTCTGGTAGCTCGTCAGGCTCATAACCTGAAGGTCGCAG
>JAURNO010000271.1 GCA_030830145.1 Verrucomicrobiota bacterium | reverse complement strand
TGCTTGCTTGATCGTTTTTCTTTTGCCAAAGAATGGGAAAAAAAACCAAAAGATTGCTTCGAACTTCGAAGAAGCAGGGGGATTCGGAGCTTTGGGGGTTACAGGGCTTGACTTTGCGGTCATTGAGGGAAATGCCACTGCTTTATCTGACTTGACCGTTTTGGACGGATTGGTTCATGGACCGGATGGTATACCGTTTACGGGATGGAGCGTTTCCAAATATGAAAACTCTCCACAATTGAGCAACTTAACCCGTCATGAAAAGGGAAATTGGCTGGACGGGTTCTCTTGGAGACCCAACGGCGTTCGTTGTAATGAAACCACTCTTTCCAAGGGGGATGGCATTCTCGTAAGCTTTCATGAAAACGGCCAGAAGGAGAACGAGTCGACCTACAAAGGCGGATTGCTGCAAGGCACTCGTTTAAGTTGGTTCAGGGAAGGGCAAAAGAAAGAGGAGGCTCAATACAAAGATGGTATGCTGCATGGTCGCCTGGTGACTTTTCACCTCAGTGGTCAGAAGACAAAGGAAATCTTTTACCTTAATGGATTGCAGGATGGTCGTTACGAGTTGTTGACGAACGACGGCCAAAAGTACGACGAGGGAAGTTACAGAGCGGGAAAGAGAGATGGTAAGCGTTTTCTATGGTCCTCCGACGGAACACGCATGGATGATGAAACCTATGAGGATGGTGAACTTGTGTCTTCTGGTGCATCAACGGGCAATCTGACTGAAGCAGTGGAGGTTGCTGATTCGGAATCCTCCATGCCGTTTGATACGAGCAATGTCGGTCCTGACGTGAAAGCCGTGGCCGATTCGCTTACAGCGGGTCTGAGAAAAGTTCGAGAGCGTTTTTTGGCAAAAAATGAGCCTGAAAGCGAAAGCTTCAAGGCGTTGTCTCAGGCTGCGTACCAATACCGTTCATCAAAAGGGACAAAGTTGGAAAATGATGCCATCGTTGGCTTTCGTGAAGCTTTTGTTGATTTTAGAAATACTTGGCAATTGTCATTCGGCTTGAATGAGGGAGATGGATTTGTGTTAAGCGTTCCGCCTGCATCGATCACTTACGGTTCGGTCACTTTGTCACGTGAAGAATTATTCAATGAAGGGATGGATTTGTCTGGTAGTTATAGCTTGGATGATTTGGATTTTATTCTTGGAGAAACTCAAAGCATGTTCCAAGCGATTGAATTGAAGCTCGTACTTACTGAGGATTTTCAAGGGCAGGAGGCCCGCCTGTCCATTTGGGACGAATTATGGAAAAAGGGCGACAAAGCCGAATCGGCTAATCTACTCCTCAAGGGTAATACTCTTGTTTTTTCGGTCATGGAAAATTACAAAAAGAAAAGTTTGGATCGTAATGGCAATTCAGTCTTTACGGATGAGCAAAGGGAGATTGAACTGAGTTTTTCTCCTTCGGCAAATGGCAAGGAAATGGGCCATTATACCAATCTTTTACGATCTGTTCAGGAACAAAGCGAAGATACCCCAAGTCCTCAGAACGCAAAACTTATCATTAGGCAATTCGGAGGAATCGTTATTCGCTCTGGAGCGATGCTCTATCCGGATGTTACCGTGATGCTGGCTGGAGTTGCTCCTTTGAAAGAAGATACGCTGATTCGGGGGGTCAAGGTTGATTTAGGCGAACCTTTGGAAAAACCGGTTCTTAAGTAGAATTTCCGCCCACAGTGGAGTGGAGCGTTTTTTGCGTTCCTTCTTTGGTTTGGTCAATGGGAAGGGGAAGTCGATGAGAGCAAGGAAGAATGGAGCCACCTGTCAGATTCGAACTGACGACCGTTCGCTTACAAGGCGAGTGCTCTACCAACTGAGCTAAGGTGGCGGTTGAATACATCAGAGTGGTAGAGGAACCTTTTTAAAAAGGCAACGGCATTGTCCTATTCAATTCTATACGCAAGAATCTACGTTTGTCGTTTTACACTGAAAAAGTTTTTCGCGGGGGATGTGGTTAAGCAATTCCTTTTCGCAAAAGGCGCTTCTTTTCTTTTCGATTTCCTGTCGGTACCCAATGGAGTTTCCCCGTTTATCAAATTTCCCGGCAAAAAGGGGTTCCTCAGGATAGAGGTTTTCCATTTTTTTGAAGTAAGAAACGGGAACTCTGAAAGTACCGAGAGAAACGGAATGAATGGAGTCCGGGGCGATGGCCGAGAAGAGTTGATTGAAAAGCGCTTGGTATCGTTCCTCGAAGTCCCTGCAGTCAATGAGGGGGTCGATGCGAAGACCTATTGGCCATCCTAGTCGTGCGATTTTTCCCATTGCCCTGATCCTCAGGGAAACGGATGGGACCTTGTGTTCCAACTGACTACTTATTTCGTCCGGAGTAAAGCTGAATGCCGTGACGACGTTGGGAAGAGGGGTGCTCTCCTCCAAAACCTTTAGGTTCACACTCTTTGTCCTCAGTTCAAGGCGCGCATTCGGGTGTTGGGCAAAGAAGGGGAGAAAGGAGCCTGCAAATTCCGTTATGTTTTCCAAGGCGAGGCTATCGCAGTCGTATCCGGAGAAGAACCAACTTGGCTTGTCCTTTGATTCTTCAGTCTTGCGGAGGATCTCGTTTTTAAAGTCATCAAAGTTGACGAAGAGGACATAATGCGCGGAGGGAAACATTCCCTGAAGAAAGCAATAACGACAGTCGTACAAGCAATTGAGGAGGTGTGAAAAATAAAAATTTCGAGTTCCACCAATTCCGTAAGTCGAAGGCACCGAGTGAATCAATGACCCTTTTTGCTTGGCAAGGATAAGAGCGGGCTTTTCTTTTTGTAATCGGAAGCTCTGACCGCTCGGATTGAAGACGTCCTTGTAATGGACGCATGGAATTAGGGTGGCACGGGGATAACGCCGGAGCATTAATTGGGTTCTTGGATCATCAAGGACTCCCTCTTCGTAATAGATTACCTCGATCATGGGAGTTCTCGGTGGGGGTCGACCTTTCTGTGAAGACAGGATATGGCTTCTTTTGCCGATTGTCCTTCCTTGGCCGCATCCATGGCTTCTTTTGCCGACAAACCCACCGATCGTGCGTGCCTGAGAAGCTTCCGGACTTGGTGATGTTGGGTTTCACTAAAGGGGAAGAGGGATAGTACGGACTCAATAAGTTTAGTGAGCTCAGTGGAAGGTTCCACTCTTTGAGACATTTGCTGGAGTTGGGCGATCAAAGGTAAAATTAAAGAAAGCGAATGTTCGATCAGGGTACTGGCTGAGGAGCGGTCAAAGGTCTCAACCGGGTGATCCGGGTTGTCTGATACGATCTTGACTACTTGAATGAGTTCACGAACCGAAAAGCGGGATGCGTTTGCGCAAAAAGCGGACGCCTCCATGTCGTATCCAATGGGTTCGGGGTAATCGGAAACGGGGGAAGCACCAGACATCAGAGCAGTGGACCGTAGGTTGTTACGGAGGATTTGAGTCGGATAGAACGGGCGCTCTTTGTCATCCAGAACTCTGTCGGCCAAGAATATTTCCCCCACTCCAAGCGTTCCATGCCCGGCAAGCCCCAAATTCAACCAAGCTTGATTGGGTTGAGGGTGCCGTTCTGCAAGGTATTTCACTGCT
>JAURNO010000270.1 GCA_030830145.1 Verrucomicrobiota bacterium | reverse complement strand
CCAAGCTTTTGGGCCTGTTCCATGGCGTGACGCATGAGGCTCTTGCCCACCCCCTTGCCACGGGCCGCGTCATCTACAACGACATCCTCAACCCAAGCTTTCGTTCCGGTAGGGATAGGAAAAACAACCAAGCTGAGCATCCCATGGATATGGTCACCCTCCTTGGCCAAATAGAGGCGGGTACAATCGGAAGAAACAAGCGTCCGCAAACGGTCGAGCGTAATCACTTGAGCCGAGGAAGACAACTGGGGCAACAAGTGGTTGACGGAGGAAAGGGTTCCCTCATCCGCTTCGGTCAGTTCTGAGATTTCAATCATTGAGAAAGTCGGTTAAAAAAATTGGCATGAAGATTCATTTTATCAAAAATTCGCAGTGAAAGGCTATTACAAAACGACGAACGAAATGGAATCCTTGGTGAGCGGGCTCGAGATTACTCCTTTGTAGAGCAATAAATCCACGCTTGGGTCCCCGAGCTCATGGTTGCCAAAGTTCTCCGGTAGTCATCGACCTCGTATTCGTCCGCTTTTTCGAGTTCGGCTTGAGTAATCTCAAAGACCATGCCCGCCACGACATCCTGGGGTTTACCTGTCTGAACAAGAATGGGGTGCATGTCGGTGCCACTCTTCTCGATCACCGCTTGATTCTTGATCTTGAGTTTTTCGACCTTGTAGCCGGGCAACTCCTCCTTCGTGCCGACAAGAATTCTTCCGAAAAGGGATTCCTGCACTTGAGGCAGTTGCAAAGTCCCGTATGAAAAAAGTTTCTCCACCCCCTGATACCGACCGTATGCGCTATGAGAGGTGCGGAAAGCTATTTTTGCTTACCGGAAATCGTGGAAGCGACCTGATTGGCAATCACCGACGCCCCCGCGGCATTCGGGTGGACGCGGTCGGGAAACATTGCCTTCTTGTCACTCAACGCCGAGTACAGATCGATTACCTTGCAACCACTCTTCTTGGCTACCTCGTCAAGCCTAGGCATGACCTCCTCCTTCATGACCTTGTCGGTAATCCCCCAGCGCCCGGGATAGGCGGGCACCGGATAGCAGAGGAAAACCTGAGGTTTGCTCTCCAATTTACGGAAACCCTCGATCAGGTCGAGGTAATCGGCCACGTATTCGGACTTGTGCTTCCAATTTTGAGGTTTCGAATCGTTGGTTCCCAATTTGATGATCACCACGTCGGGTTCGAAGGCGTGGGCTTGCTCAAAGGCTTTTTGCTTCCAGTAGGGCTTGTCTCCCTTTTTCAAAAGGGTCGCTCCGTTGACCCCGAAATTCGCAACGTCCCATCCCTCGCCCAACATCCTGCCCAACTGAGCAGGATAGCAGTTCTTGGCCCTGTCCTTGATCGCGGCCCCGAAGGTTATGCTGTCACCCACGCAAGCCACGCGCTTGGGACCTTGGACCGACTTGGCATGGACAAACCAAGAGCAACCGAAATGGGAGAGGACAAGGAGCAAGGCCGAAAACGTTTTTCTATTCATGACAAGACTTTTGGATAGGAGTTCGCAGAGGGGAAAGCAAGCGGAACAGGACCTTCTCCAAGAACAAATAAGGTTACTCGACCTTCAGACCGATGCTTTGCGAATGACTGTTGAACTCGGGGGCGTACATGCACTGCACGTTGGTCATGCCGGTCTGATACTCCCCGCGGTGCTGAACCCGGACGGAATATTCGAAAACATAGGTTCCCTTGGGCAGGTAATCCAAGTAGAAGTGCGAAGCCGTGTCCCGAGTGGACTCGTAATAACCAAGTCCGTCCTGATACTTGTAACGGGAAAGGACGTTGACCGGTTCGGTCCCGCTTCCGCGATGATCCTTCATGTGGACGTACTCCATGTCCCGGTCGGTGCGCAGCTCGATTCGGACGACCAATTCGTCCCCCACCGCAACCGCTCCGCGGACTGGTGAGAGGACAGGACCCTTCTTGGTGTATTCCTTGACGTAGAGAGCCTTCTTGATCTTCAAGGGGGTGCCCTCGTGAGGAGTGATCTTAGAGATATCCTCCATGTACTGCCAGTGCACGCTTCCCCAGGCTACGCCCTCGTCCACCTTGGTCACGGTCACCTTTCCAAAGTCCGGCTTGATCTCAGGACCAACGAAACGCTTCTCGTAGAACCCGGTCCCGGCCTCGATGTTCTCGGGCTTGATCGGAGCCATGCCGGCAAGGGATACCTGGACCAATTCGTCGGAGGCGAGCAGGTCGCTCCCCCGTAGAACAAGGGCATACACCGCATCTGCGGTCGCCTTGGTGGTCTTCCAGTCCTGAGTCTGCTTCTGCTTGAGCAACCAAACCTTGCAGTCCTCGACAGACTTCTGGTCGTTCATGACCTCGTCAAAAGCCTCGATCATCACGGCCTGGGTCTCGATGGGAGCGCGGTGCCACCACCAGGACAATTCCTCGTCCCTCCAGAACATGCCCATCTCCTCGTCACTGACCGAGCGCTCCTTGAGCGAACGCATGATGGCATTGAGGGTCTCGTTGTCCTTGCCGAAGCGCTGGAGGGCGAGCGCCACGTGCCCCTGCGACTGACGGTTGCCTAGTTCGAGCCAATATTTCTTGGCCTGTCCCAAATAGTAGTCCACGGCCTCCTGGGCATTGGGATTGATCTTCTGCTGCTTGAGGAAGAAGCTACGCCCGTAAAGATAGAGGGCGATGGTGGAAGACAATTGGTTATTCTCCTTCTTTCCGTGCTTGAGAACATTGCGGTAGGTCTTGTTGATCCAATTGTCCAAACGGTTCAAGGATTTGATGGCCAGGGAAGGATCGATATCCACCCCGAGATGCCCCAACCGGCCAAAGCCCGTCGTTATGTAAAGGGTGATGTAGTCGTTTCCACGCCCACCCGGAAACCACGGCCAGGATCCGTCGCCCAATTGCATTTGCTTGAGCTTCTCGAACATCCGGCGTTCCTCGTCATTGAGACGGTTGTCGTCAAAAAGAATACCCACGTTGCGGCGGGCCTCGCTCTCGCTCTTCGCTTGGCGAACCCAAGGCGTTTCCATCAATGCGACCGACTTCAGGTCCTCGTTCTTTTCCAAGGGACTGTCCAAGGTCTTGGTACCCTTCCACTGATCGAACACGCGACGGATCTTGGGATCCGAATTGGCGATCTCACGAGCCAGAGAGTTGGCATAGAGACGGTTGAAAGTCTGCTCGGAACACTCATGAGGAAACTCCATCAGGTAAGGCAAGGCCATCACCGCATACCAGGATGGGTTGGAAACCATCTGGACGGTGAAGTTCCTGTGCTGCAGAGTCTTGGAATTGCCCGAGTCGATCAGCTTGGCGAAGTTGAACTTCTTGGTCTGGGCTCCTCGAATGGGCAGGGGCATCGACTCGGTCACGAAGATCCGGCGAGAAAGGACGGGCAGGTAGCCCTCCTCTCCATCGGAAATCTTGCCCGTTCCACCAATTGCCTTGTAGGTAAGAACCCCCATGTCGTCGGGAACGGAGATCTTCCATGAAAAAGTACGGGATTGCTTGGCCGGAACCTCGAAAGCTTGATCGACAACCTTGTTCCCAAGACGAAGGTCCACCCCTTTGTTGGTGCGGGCGTCGTTGAAGGTCAGGCGAACCGCCCCCTTCTGTATGGTTGGTGACTGGTTGGATACCTTGACCGTAAATTCGATCCTATCTCCCTCGCGAAGGAATCGGGGCGGGTTGGGCTGGACCATGATGTCCTTGGCCGTGACCATACTGTCGGTCAGGAATCCCGATCGCATTTCCTTGTCGTGAGCGAACCCGAGAAATTTCCACTTGGTCAGGGCCTCGGGCATCGTAAATTCCATACGGACCTCCCCGTCCTCACTCGAAATGAGCTTGGGGAAGAAAAAGGCGGTCTCGTTCAGGTTCTTACGTGCCGTAACCTTGGACAGGTCGGGACCCTTCGAAGGAGCCGCCGAGCCGCCCGACCCCTTATTGCTTGTCGGGGCGCTCATCTCGTAGCCACCGAACGAATCGGCGGATTTACGCATCGCCATCATCGGCGCCGCGGCGGGGGCGCCCTCGGCGGAATCCATCGCCATCGCCATGCTCGGGATCGGGGAGCTCGCAGCTCGACTGTTTAAAGCACCGTATTCATATAACTGATTGGCCGAGATTTTTAAGGATCTATTACGGGACCGATACTGCCAAAGAGCACCGATCATCTCGGGACGCCATCCCCGGTGGGACCAATCGATCCGCTCGTACTTTCTCTTCCATCCTCAATGCAGGTGACGGAAGTTGAGCGACGAATTCTCGAAGCGGGAAGACAGGTTGGAACGATCCCGGCGAAAAAGGTTGGAAAAAGTCTGTTGCCAGTTGTGGGTTTGGTACGCGTCGAGGGATTCGTCGTAAAGGGCGGCCACCATTTCAGCCACCGCCTTCTTGGCTTTGGAACCCGTGATTACCGCCGTCCAAGTCTCTTTGGCCGCGGGCTCGAGCTTGGAAGTAAAGCGTTCCCATTTTACGCTCAAGTCCTTGTTCGTCCAAGGAACGTCAACCTGTCGAGCAGTCAAATAGGCCCGGTTTTCACGGACGTAAGTTACATGCACGGTAAAGCCTCCGCGCATCGCCTCGTTCACTTCCTGAGAAATGCTTGCCTGCGTAGCCTTGGCATCCGTCCAATAAGCTTGGAGGGCCTTCTTGCGGTGAATGATCTCGACGAAGGCCCGTCCCCTTGGGTACCCCGTGCCCCAAAGCGCCTCCAAGGAATCGCCGGGTTCGACCCGCCAAGTGGGAGCCGCGACGTGATTGGGAACCTTGATCCCGAAACGCCTCGCATCGGGGTTGAGAACGAGAAGCGGCAGAAGCCCTTTGACCTCCTTGCCGAACCGATCCTCGGTGAGCAAAACGGCTCGGTAAGCACCTTCTTCCAACTTGAAGGAAAATTCCTTATTGCCCTCCGCATCGGTAGTAAATCCCTGGGTGGCGACTTCCTCGCCCAGCTCCCATGAACTGGTATTGGACAGATCGGGCTCGGGCTTGTGGTTCCTTCCCATACCACCGCCATGAAAAGGATGATGAACTTGGCCGCCAAGCTTGGCTCGGTTGACCTTCTCGGGCTGCTTAATTCGGTGGATTTTGAGAGACCCTTCGGCGATCCGTCCCTCCCCATCGAGGGAGGTAGTCTTGAGGGTGACCTTTACGGCGTCGCCCTCGGTTTGCCAAT
>JAURNO010000017.1 GCA_030830145.1 Verrucomicrobiota bacterium | reverse complement strand
AGAAAAGAGAGAGCGCATGGGGCTTGCCAAAGAGTCGAATGAATTCATCGAAGGGGACTGCTTGGAGCTTGCCTTGGAAGATGAGTCTTTCGATCTCGTTACGATTGCTTTTGGTTTGCGAAATTTGTCAGACCGGGCCAAAGGCTTGCGGGAAATGAGAAGAGTGCTCAAACCCGGTGGAAGGTTGATCGTACTTGAGTTCAGCCAACCCTATTTTTGGTTTCGACCCTTTTACTATTTGTATCTGCGTGGAATTTTGCCGTGGATGGCCCGCTTGATCACGGGCGACAGAAAAGCCTACCTTTATTTGGGTACGAGCATCTCCAATTTTCCTAATAGCAAGGAACTGTCCGCCGAATTGGTCGAATCAGGCTTTTCTTCTCCGCATGTTCACCCCATGACTTTTTCCGTGGTGGCCTTGCACGTAGCGCGAAAATAGACTTAGGGGGTCGTTTTTTGGTCGAGCCGTTCGGCCAACACTTTGGCCTTGTTTACGGGGCGGTCGCAGGTTTGATTCCGGCAAATGAAGACAGTGGGCGCGTTATTTGCCATTTTCTGGAGCTTGAGGAAAGGGGCGATCTTGAAGAGTTCTTCGTCCGGGCTGTCGGAGCTACGAAACAAAACGACGGAGGAGGGGAGGAAGCGCTGATTGATTTCCTTCATCAAGGCTTGGGTTCTATGGTCTTTTTTGTCACCGCAGACCACGATTTCAGCGGGGGAGGAAAGCGAGAAGCAGAGGGCGTGGAGCAAGACTTCGGAGGCTTGTGGATTGTTTTCCAAAAATCCCGCAAAGGCGGAAAACAGAGCGTTTGCCGAATCCAAATAGGCGCCGTTCCCCGTGATCTTGCACAGCCGGAGAAGGTTGAGCGCCATGACCGAGTTACCGGACGGAATGGCACCGTCGTACACCTCCTTCGCCCGGACCAGAAGCTTCTCCCCGTCGTTGGCGGTTTGGTAAAAACCTCCTTCTTCTTTGTCTTCGAAATGAACGAGGGTCAGGTCGATGAGTTTCTTGGCTTCCTTGAGGTACAGGGAATCGAAGGTTGCTTCGTACAAGTCGAGAAGCCCTTGCGTAAAAAAGGCGTAGTCTTCCAAATGTGCGGGCAGACCGGCTTTCCCCTTGCGCCATCGTTTGAGCAAACGCCCGTCCTTGGCTCGAAGCTCCTTGAGGCAAAAGTCCGCTGCGTTTTTAGCGAGTTCGACGTAGTTTTTGTCGTCGAGAGCCCGTCCGGAACGGGCAAAGGCTGAAATCATAAGCCCGTTCCAGTCGGTGAGGACTTTGTCGTCTTTTTGGGGATGGATTCTGTCTTCCCTTGAAGCGAATAATTTCTTTCGCAGTCCTTCGATTCTCGCGAGGAATTTTTCGCCGGTCGCGGCATCGGTCTTCGTGAGTTCGGATAGAGCAGCCTTCAGGTGGGGGATGTTCCTGCCGTTCTTCCGGCGGGTTGCCTCGTCCAAGTAATTACCTTCTTTTTCAAAGTTGAAAACCTTTGCATAAAAGTCGCCGTCTTCCTTTCCCAGCGCTTCTCTTGCTTCCTCCTCGCTCCACAAGTAGAACTTGCCTTCCTCTCCTTCGCTGTCGGCATCTTCGGCCGAATAAAAACCGCCTTCCGGTGAGGTCAATTCCCGACGGACGTACTCGAGGGTGTCTTGGCAGGAACGCAAAAAGAACGGTTCACCCGTAACCTGATAGCATTCCAAGTTGGCCAAGGCAAAGAGGGCTTGGTCGTAGAGCATTTTTTCGAAATGAGGGACAAGCCATTCTTTATCGGTCGAATATCGATGAAGCCCGTGGCCTACTTGATCGTAGACTCCGCCCAGCCGTATTTTCTTCAAGGTGGTTCGAACCATTTCCACGGCTTCTTTTTCGCCCGTGAACCGATGGTATCTCAATAACAGTCCCAGGGTGTGGGGAGTGGGGAATTTGGGACTCTCGCCAAAACCTCCGTGGGTTCGATCGAAAGTTCTTTTCAAGGACTGATAGCAGGCGTCCAAATGAGTCGCATTGAGGTCCCCTCCGACCTGTCCGGCCTGAAGTTCATGAAGACTTTTCATAATCGCTTGGCCCACTTCCTTGGCCTTCTCTTTTTCCTCCCGCCAGATTTTCGAGAAATGCGGCAGTAGTTGCATCATGGATTGTTTGGGAAAATAGGTTCCGGCGAAAAAGGGAACTTTTTCCGGGGACATGATGATGGTCATGGGCCAGCCTCCGCGTCCGGTCATCATTTGGGTGACCGTCATGTAAACATTGTCGATGTCCGGACGCTCCTCGCGGTCGAGCTTGATGCAGACGTAGTGTTTGTTCATGAGGGCCGCCACCTCTTCGTCTTCGAAGGATTCGTGTTCCATGACGTGGCACCAATGACAGGTCGTGTAACCGACCGAGAGAAAGATCGGTTTGTCCAGTTTGACCGCCTCGGCGAAAGCTTCTTTTCCCCAGGGGCGCCAATCGATCGGGTTGCGGGCATGCTGCTGAAGATAGGGACTGCTCTCGAAGATCAACCGGTTGAATTCCTT
>JAURNO010000269.1 GCA_030830145.1 Verrucomicrobiota bacterium | reverse complement strand
TCCGATGAGGCCGGACCATGCCCCTTCTTTGGCGGGCGAACCAAACGATACCCCAGGGTACGAGACGCTGGGCAAGCTTCATGCAATCGGATACATGAAGGGCTTGTACGATCAGGCTGGGCAAGGGGCTTAGTTCAAGCGGGCGCCCAGACTGCCTCCGTAACCGGCGAGTTCAAGGTAAGCCTTGCCGATTCTCTTTCCGTTCTCATCGAGGGCCTCGCAGGCTCCTTCCCAGTAGTCGTTGCCTTGGCCGTTTCCTCTGAACTCCTGGTTGTCGATCAAGGGACGAATGCGGTAGACCAACTTTCCGCGGGTGGGATGAATGGCTTCTATCCGAACGGAGGTGGGATAGGACAGATCGGTATCCGGGCTGGTCCAGCTCCCCTCTTCTTTCCAGGCAAAATCCTTCGCGTAAACACGCGTTGTTTTTCCCTCCTTGTCTATCCAGTAAACAGCGGACCAAGGGTCGGCCTTGCCGTCTTTTTGCCTAAGACGGTAGGCCTTGAGTTCGGTCCCGTCGTCCAAATGAACGCAAGTCCAATCCCAACCGGCCAAGTTCTCACCCAGCTGACTGGATGAAATTTCATGATCCATCCAGGCCGTTCCCTGCACTGCGATTTCTTCTCCCCCGTATCGAAGAGTTCCCTTGGCTTCGAGACGGGGGTAAGTCCAATACCAACTTACGGCCGCGGGACTCCCCCCTTTGCGGCTCAGACCACGGTCACCGAAGGTAACAAGCGGCTTGATTGGACGCATCTCGAGCTTGAGCATTCCATCTTCGGGCAAACGGGAAACCACCTGGTGCCCTTCTCCATCTTCAAGCATTCGGACCTCGATCCCCGCCACCTTGATGGCAAGGTCGCCACTCGATACCTTGGCCTGCCAACCTTCGCGCAGGACTCGTTCGTGATGCAGATAGGTTTTTTCCCGCAGGTCGCTGAGCGCCGAATGGGCAAGGTAAAGTTGACGGGTACCGAAGTTCCCATCCGCCGGCTTGGCGGCCTCGACCGAATCCCCCGCCAAGCGAAAGACGGTGGATTGGAACCCGAACTCGCGCTCCCCTTCCTTTTCCTTCAAGTGTCCGACCCAGTACCACCACTCGATCCCATACGCCCGGTGCGAACCGTGATCCGCCGGAAAAACGGGCACGTAATCGGGAGCGGGCACCAAGTACCCTTTGGCCGTTCGGGTGGGCGGCTCAATCCATTCGGATTGCAAAACCAAGGGTAGAAACAAAAAGCAGAGGGTGGTGATTCTCATCGATTTTTAAGGTTCCAGTAAAAGGCCGAAGCGCATCCCGAGACAAAGCCGACCAGCAGAAGAAGAGCTCCGAAACGGAGAAAATCAAAAAGGGGGATTTGCCAAAGAAGAGTCCATCCGAAGGACTGGACGTTGATGACGAAAATGAGTAACCACCCCATGGCCAGCCCCGCGAGGGCTCCGCAGACCAAAGCAGCCAAGGCAATGCCAGCCCCTTCCAATCCGGCGGAAAGAATGAATTGACGGTTGGAAAAGCCCAAGTGACGCAAGGTGGTCCAAGTACGGATCGACTCGTCGAAGATGGACAGGAGGCCAAGCAGCAAGCCGGCAAAGGCTACGCACAACCCTATTGCGTTGAGGGCGGTGGTGGCTTGGAAGGTCTGCTCGAATATGCCAAGGGCCACTTCGCGTAATTCCTGGGCGTTCCTGACTTCCAGTCCGGGAAAGGCAAGGCGCAGTCGATCCCTTGTTTCATTGGTATGGACTCCTTCTTTTAAGTACAGGCTGACATTGATCGGTCGATCCGAGCCGGTCCATTTTTTCCAGGAATCGATTGAAACAGCGGCCGTTCCAAACTCGTTTCCATAATCCGTAAAAATTCCGACAGGAGAAATTAGTTTTTTTCCATTGGGAGTATCCAGTTCGACGGTGCCTCCTTCGAGCACCTCGAAACGACGGGCGAAGGTTTCGCTCACCAATGCAGGCTCGCTCCCCTCCACTGGATCAAGGCTTCCGGGCGGCTTTAGCCAAATTTGCCGAATCCGGCTGGTCCATGCATCCATATCCACTCCCGCCAGCAGGGTAATTCCGACTTCCGGTCGGGCATGGCAAAGATACATGACGTCCGCATACTCGATGGCCGGGTCTTCGAGAAGTTCATTCATGAGCAGAGGGTCGATTCCGTTTATGTTACCCGCCCCCGTAACCCCGCGCTCCGAAATATAAAGTTCGGCCTGAAACCGAACGTCGAACCATTCCCGAATCGTTCCACGAAAACTATCGACCATTTGAAACATACCCGTGACCATTCCAACCGCCACAACCAGCCCGGCAACCGCCAAACGATGTCTGCTCGAGCCGTCTCTGAGGCGACTGCAGGCCAACCGGGAAACGGGCCCTTGGCAAAAGGGGCGTAACCAGCCGGCGAGCAGAACGAGCATTTGTCCGGAAAGAAGAGCCGCGCCGAGAATCCATGCACCGGCCGCAAGAAACCCGCCGACCGGCATTTTCGAGCCTCCCTCCATCAAGTAAGGCGGTGGCAGAAGAGCCAAAGCCCCGAAACCGAGGAGGAAGATTCCCGTCTTGGGGTTCCTCAACCATCCGAAACCGGGTGACCAGTCGCCTTTGGACAGCACTTGAGCCGGTGGGGTAAGCATGGCATCCCTTGCCGGCAACCAACCGGCCAGCAGACTGAAAAAGATTCCGATGCCCAACCCTACGAGGCAATCCGTCCAAGTGAGGGAAAGGGCTTCCATGGAGGTGGCGAAATAAAGTGCGTTTACGGTGTCCGCAAGCATGCCGACCGATCCGAGAGCGAGCAGGTATCCGACTCCGATCCCCGACAAGGAACCCAACACGCCAATCATGGCGGCTTCCAGAATGCAGATAAAGAAGATGATCCTCCCATTGACGCCAAGGGAACGCAAAGTCGCAATTTCGGTTCGCTTGCGCACCACCGCAGCGTCCAAGGCTTGCAGAATCAAATAAGCACCTACCAATATCGCAATAAGAGAAAGGATTGTAAGGTTGAGACGAAAGGCAGCGGTCATAGCAGCCCGGTCCGCCGCCCGGTTTTCCGTTGGACTGAGGCGCATTCCGGCAGGCAAATCTCCAGTGAGCCGTTCACGGATTTGCTCAAGATAACCACGGTCTTCCCGCATGTCCGTCCGAGCCAGTACGACCTCCACACGATTGACTTCCCCCGGACGGCTCAAGAGAGCCTGTATCGTTGGCAAGTCGCCAAGGACCAGGT
>JAURNO010000268.1 GCA_030830145.1 Verrucomicrobiota bacterium | reverse complement strand
TGCATGCTACGCAGGCTCAAATGCTCAAACAATTCGGAGACAATGTCTTCCAAGGAAGAATTATCGAGGTGCACATCGGAACCTTGCCCGCTGATCAAGCTTTTACCTTTACGGATTGGACTGCGGAAATGAAGGCCAAGGCTTCCATATGTATTTCTCAGAACGATACCTTGATCGAATCGTTGGAAATCGCAAAGAGCCGGATCCAGATCATGATCGAGAAGGGAATGGATAACGAAGGGCAAGTTCTTCAAGGCTTGATTGATACGGCGAATCAAAGAATTACGCAAATCAGGTCGGGTGAAAAACCGGCTTTGACCCCGGATGCCGATGCCAAGTATTTTGAGGAATTCGTCGTGGACTTGGATCTAATCGTCGAGCCTATGATTGCTGATCCCGACGTTCACAATGAGGACGTTTCAAAGCGGTATACTCACGATACGATCCGTGAGGTGTCTTACTACGAGGGCACGAAAAAAGTGGACCTCGGTTTCGTTGGTTCCTGTATGGTTCACAAGGGCGATCTGAAAATCGTTTCCCAAATGCTTAAAAACCTCGAGGAGGATCAGGGAAAAGTCGAGTTCAAGGCACCCCTGGTCGTCACGGCTCCGACCTATAACATCATCGACGAATTAAAAGAGGAAGGGGATTGGAATATGTTACAAAAGTATTCGGGTTTCGTGTTTGACGACAATGCCCCCAAAAACTCTGCCCGCGAGGAATATGAGAACATGATGTATCTCGAAAGACCTGGTTGCAACCTGTGCATGGGCAATCAGGAAAAAGCCGAAAGAGGAGATACCGTGATGGCCACTTCGACCCGCCTATTCCAAGGAAGAGTGGTTGAGGATTCCGATCGCAAGAAGGGGGAATCCTTGCTTGCATCCACTCCTGTTGTCGTACTTTCTGCAATTTTAGGCCGAATTCCCACCATGGATGAATACCAGGCGGCTGTGGAGGGAATTAACCTGACTAAGTTCGCTCCTCCCCTCAAAGCTCTGAGTAACTAGAATTCAATAGCGGGCTTTCCCTAAAAGCTTGGGTTGCTTAGAGGATATTGAGTTACTCTGTATTTGCCCAATTTGCGGTCTGCCGATCGAAGTAAGATTTAGTTTCTGGCTTGAGCCAATAAATGAGAAGTGGGATGGATACGGGAAAGCAGCAACAACTTGTAAGGGTCAGGCAAATCAGGACAAGACCGTAAATCCAATGCCAAGGTTTCTCGTCCCAAATGAGGCCAAGACCAAAGGCGATGAAAAAGGGTGGCCCCAAGAGGCAGAATACTATGCCATTGATGAACATCTCCTCATCTTGAGCCCCTCCGCTTATAAGAAATATTCCTCCCAAAAAAAGGAGTAGGTAGACGAAAGCCATTGCCGCACAAAAAATCTTGTACCAAAAGATAATCTGAGGTTTGGCAGGCATTCTCCAATCCGGTGGGATTATGCCAAATCCGCGTTAAATTCCTTAACTAGACTTCCCTTTAGCGATCTTACGGGCGTGTTCGAACTTGGCCGCTGCTTCAAGGAGTTGCAATTGAGCTTCGTCAATATTGCTGGACTTGGCCTCTTCGAGGGCAACCTCGGCTCTCTTAATGGCTTCTTCGATCTCCTCGTTGTTGTCTTCGTCCACGAGGATCGCCTGATCGGTAATAATTGAAACTTTTTCAGCATATACTTCTATGAAACCGGCACCAACGGCCAAGTATTCCACTTTCCCGTTCTTTAGGACTTTGATATCGGAAGGTTCCAACCTGTCGATTAAGGGTGCATGGTGTTGCCAAAGATCGATCTTTCCATTTGCCGTCGGTACAACGACATGGTCAACAATTTCCGAATAGACGGTGCTATCGGGAGTAACGATTTCGAGCCTTATTTCAGTCTCAGCCATCGGAAATTCAGTTTTTCTCCTCTCCGATTACGGCGTCGATTCCACCCTTCATGTAAAAATCGTTTTCTTCAACTTCGTCCAGTTCGCCGTCGAGAATCATTTTGAAACCACGAATGGTATCTTTCACCGAGACATACTGACCGGAGACTCCTGTGAAGACTTCTGCCACATGGAAAGGTTGGGAAAGGAACTTCTGAATTTTGCGGGCTCGAAAGACCACTTGTTTTTGTTCGGGCGAAAGCTCGTCCAATCCCAAGATTGCAATGATATCCTGAAGGTCTTTGTATGATTGCAGAACTTCTTGAACACCGCGTGCGACCTTGAAGTGTTCTTCGCCAACGATATCAGGCGAAAGTGCGTTTGAAACGGAAGCAAGCGGATCAACTGCAGGATAAATCCCCAACTCGGCAATGGATCGCTCAAGTACGATGGTTGAGTCGAGGTGAGCGAAGGTGTTTGCAGGAGCAGGGTCCGTAAGGTCGTCGGCGGGGACGTAAACGGCTTGGAATGAAGTGATCGACCCTTTTTTGGTTGAAGTGATACGTTCCTGAAGAATCCCCATTTCCTCCGAGAGCGTGGGTTGGTAGCCAACTGCTGAAGGAGAACGACCAAGGAGTGCGGACACCTCGGAACCGGCTTGCGAGAAACGGAAAATGTTGTCCACGAAGAGGAGAACGTCCTGCCCCATTTCATCGCGGAAGTATTCAGCCATGGAGAGTCCAGAAAGCGCTACTCTCATACGGGCTCCGGGGGGTTCGTTCATCTGTCCGTACACAAGAGCCACTTTGGATTTGGAAATGTCATCCTGGTTAATTACGCCGGCCTCTGACATTTCTTGATAAAGATCATTACCTTCGCGGGAACGCTCCCCTACCCCGGCAAATACGGAATAACCACCGTGAGCCTTGGCGATGTTGTTGATCAATTCCATGATAACAACGGTTTTGCCAACCCCTGCTCCACCGAATGCTCCTACTTTACCACCCTTGATGAATGGACAGATAAGGTCGATCACCTTGATGCCCGTTTCCAAAATGTTGGATTCCGTGTCCTGGTCCAAAAGTGTGGGAGGTTGCCGGTGAATGGGGCGGGTTTCCTCGTGCCCGCATGGCCCCAAGTTGTCTACCGTGTCGCCCGTAACGTTGAAGATACGCCCAAGTACCTTCTCGCCGACCGGTACTGAAATGGGTGCACCGGTGTTCACGACATCGGTACCCCGGACGAGTCCTTCGGAGGAGGACATGGCCACTGTTCTCACACGATTGTCTCCTAAGTGCTGCTGCGTTTCCAAAACAAGTTTTTTTTCACCCTCGGCGTCGGATGCCTTGAAGTGGACCTCGAGAGCGTCATAGATTTCAGGAGTTGAACCCGGAGGAAATTCTGCGTCCACAACGGCACCGATGACTTGTATGATTTTACCTACTTTAGAATTTTCGTTTTCCATGATGAAAAGTTTATTGGGGTCTACTCGGAAAAGGAGGCTGCCGAGATCTCGAGAATTTCCTGGGTGATTGCCGCTTGTCGGGCACGGTTGTATTGGAGGGTTAGGTCATCAATTAGATTGCCTGCATTGTCGGTCGCCGTCTTCATGGCGACCATCCGTGCACTGTGCTCGGAAGCTTGGGCCTCGAGAACAAGTTGGAAAACCTCTTGTTTGAGGTACAAACTGGCAATCTCCGAAAGAACGGCATCACGATCTTCGAACAAAATTTCTCGAGTGTCTTTGGGGGCAACATGGTCAGGTTGACCAAACCTCTCGTGTAACTTGTTGGTCATGGAGTCGAGGTCATTCAGGGGAAAAAGCCTGATGAGTTCGGGTTCCTGCCTAAGGGTGTTGATGAAACTGGTAAAAAGAACTTCGATTGTGTCTATGCGGCCCTCATCATAGCTGTTCAATAGGAATTCGACGATTTTCCTGATTTCAGAGAAGGTTGGTTTGTCGGGAAGAGAGAAATCGGCGAGAAGGTCTTTTCGAGTCCTTGAAAGGTATTGCGTAGCTCTTTTGCCCACGGAGACGAACTTGGCGGAAGAGTCCACCTCATTGAGTTCCCTGAACAAGTTCGAATTCAACGCACCACAGAGACCTTTATCCGTACCGATAACAAGAATACCACGATGTTTAATGGGCCGTTCTACGTAATAGGATTGGGTGACTTCTTCGAATTCATCTGCGATGGAAACGATGATATCGGCCAAAAGCAAAGCGTAAGGTCTACCTGACCTGGCGGCTTCCTGTGCCTTCTTCATTTTAGAAGTAGCCACCATCTGCATCGCACGAGTGATCTGCCGAGTGTTCTTAACTCCCTTAATACGTATTCGAATGTCTCTTGTATTGGCCATGCTACCAAGTAGAAAAACTCTTTAAATCAAGCGAAAGAACGTTTCCATTCTTCAATGGCGGACCGGAGTTTCTGCTCCGTCTCTTCTTCCATTTTGCCTGTGTTATAGATTTCTGAACAGGGCTCCTGCCCTTGAGTCTTGAGAAAATCCTTTAGGCTGATCACGGCCTCCGAGATTTGAGATACAGGGATGCTATCGAAGAAATCATTTTGCATTGCCCACATTACTGCGGTTTGAACTTCCACTGGAACAGGATGGTAGGCTCCCTGTTTGAACATCTCAACGATACGAGCACCTCTGTCCAAGCGCGCTTTTGTGGTTGCGTCCAAGTCAGATTCGAACTGGGAGAAAGCCGCCAGTTCACGAAATTGCGCAAGCTCAAGCTTAACCTTGCCGGCTACTTTTTTGTATGCCTTGATCTGGGCGGCGGAACCAACACGCGAAACAGAAAGTCCAACGGAAACTGCAGGTCGAATGCCCTTGTTGAAAAGATCAGTTTCTAAGAATATTTGTCCGTCTGTGATTGAAATGACGT
>JAURNO010000267.1 GCA_030830145.1 Verrucomicrobiota bacterium | reverse complement strand
GCGTCTCCTTCGTCGGCGGCAGGAAAGATGAAATCAAGTTGGTCTTTGATCAGGACGTGAAATGGGAGGAAGAAATCATCGAACGTTTTTATCTCGATGACAGTTCGGCTGAGCTGACCGCCGTGGGCGGCTCCGGAAAAACCATCACTTTGAAACTGGCCGGGCCCACCGCGGCCAAGAACCTGTCCTACGTCCGGGGGGGCAAGTGGAGGCAGGACCAATCCATCATCTGGAGCGCAAACGACATAGCGGCCCTCACCTTCTGTGAAATCCCCATACGCCTTTCCAAAGACTGAACCTGGATGTGCAGAAGGATAAGCCTTGTTCGCTCGTCAGTCCTTCGTGATCACCAGCAGTGGTTCGCCCCAGCCTCGAAAAACCTCTTTCTTCGCCGAGCTCTTGGCTCCAGCGATCCGGCTTCGCTGACGCGCGATCTCAGCCCGTCCCAGTTCTGTCGCTTTAGAGCAAACCCGTAGCATCAAACCATGGGAGTCGTTTCCCTGGTACGCTTTGAGAAAAACCGTTGAGCCTCCCAGCTCCCAGACGTAATAGTCAGCGGGATAGCCAAGGACGACCTCGACACGATGATGATCGGGCTTCTTTGTTGCAAGGCCTGTGAAGTGGTAATGCAAGGCTTCTCCAAGCTTGCGGAACATCGAGGGATTTTTTTGTACCACGAAATCTTTGTCATAGGGAACGAAACTGTCCAAGCTTAACGGACTGACGTGGGTAAGAGGAGTCGTGAAGAAAAAAGTTTCATATCCTGCCGATTTTCCGTAGCTGACAGGCAAAAAACCTTCCTGGTCGATGATGATATGCCCGTCGTCGCCCGGGCTGACCTTGGCTTTCGCCGCCAGCGAAATCTGGCCATGCAGGCGGTTTGCATTTCCTGCATCGAAGGCAAGTTTGCCCTTCTGCAGGGTGTAGAGGGAGGTGACCCACTTGGCCGTGGTCACTGGATCACAAGCGGGCAACTCAGTTTCCTTGCCCTTATCCGCATGTGTTTGAGAAGGCCAGGCCAACGCAATGGCAAAGGTTGCGACAAGAGATCCGTAAGCGTGCATAAGTAGCAGGAGTTAGAGGAAATTAATTTTGAGCGTTTGATTGGATTTTATATGCAGTCCTTTTCTGACTTCCGTCAACAAGGATCAAAGACGGTTATGGATGACTGGAGGAGGAGTCGAAAGGAACTCCACTGACTGCTCTGCCTTACGATATCTTCGGTGTAGAATTCTTTCGAGCATTCTTCGTTATCGCCAGACTCCTGCAATTTGGACAACCTTAGGATTTGATCTCGATCATTCATTTCTTTTCAAGGTTATGGTTACCTTATATTTTGCCGAACAATGTCTATAAATAAAACCCTATTCCTGCTTCTTACTGTGCTTCTGCAAACCGCCACCATAATTCAGGCGTCATCACAAAAACTAAACGTCGTCCTCATCATGGCGGATGACGTCGGGTATGAATGTTTCAGTGCTTACGGGAGCAAGGAGTTCTCGACCCCCCGTCTCGATGCGCTCGCGGCCAAGGGCATGCGCTTCGATCACTGCCACTCGACTCCGTTGTGCACGCCCAGTCGCGTAAACCTGATGACTGGGAAGTCGAATGTGTTCAATTACGTCGACTTTGGCGTATTCCCCAAGGGCGAACCGACCTTCGCCAATCACTTCAAAGCCCAGGGCTACGCAACGGCCGTGGCGGGCAAGTGGCAGTTGCTGACTTTTCAAACTGGCATCACCCCAAAAGAAGCGGGCTTTGACCGGCATTGCGTCTGGAACATTCCGGGGACGGAACGCAGGCGATATTGGGAACCCTCGCTGATGCATGACGGCAAGGTCATCAACCATGGGGAGGACGAATACGGGTCTACGGTCATCGCGGATTACCTGATCGACTTCATCAAGACGAACAAGGACAAGCCGTTTCTCGCCTACTATCCGATGAACCTCCCGCACAATCCTTTTGACCCGACCCCACGGAGCAAGGACCGGAAGAGCAAGAATGGGAAGCAGAACTTCATCGACATGGTGGCTTACATGGATCACTGCGTCGGGCGGATCGAGGACACCCTAATCGAGCTTGGACTGCGTGAGAATACCTTGCTAATCTTTACGGCGGACAATGGGACCAACTCCAGCCTGACCCTCGATTTTTTCGGTACGCAGCGCAAGGGCGGCAAGGGATACACCCACGACCATGGAACCAAGGTGCCGTTGATCGTCAACCTTCCCGGGCGTATCAAGGCTGGCCAGGTGAACAAGGACCTGATCTGCTTTTCCGATCTGTTTCCGACCATCGTCGAGGCCGCGGATCTACCGGCCAAGAAAATCACCAAGGGAGACGGTTGGAGCTTCTGGCCCCAATGCCTGGGTAAGGCAGGCAAGAAGCGGGAGTGGATTTACGGCTACTACTTTCCCCGTCCGTACTCGCAGAAATTCGATACGATGTATAACCATTGGGAGGTCGCCTGGGCGCGCAACAAGCGCCACAAGCTCTATCGTGACGGCCGCTTCTTCGATGTGATCAACGACGTTCGCGAAGAGAAGCCTCTGGGCGAGAGGGCGGAACCAAGCGCAGCCCGAAAGACCTTGCAAGCGGCCTTGGACGAGTACCCGAAGAAGGGCGCAAAGATTGACTATGAGCGCGTGACCGGCGTGCGCAAGGCGCCCGGAACCAAGAAGAAAAAACCGAAAAGGAAATAACATTAAGCCATTCATATCCCTCATTTCCTCCCTTCTTTTCTTCACGGCCATACAATTCCAGTGGCACTGATTATTACGTCGATTCGGTCGATGGATCAGATGGCAATGACGGTCTCTCGATACGCACGCCCTTTGTATTGCCTTAAGTCCATTTTTACCTAATGATTTAGGATTGTGAGTATGAAGAGCGGAGTGGATCGATAACTGCGATCCGCCGCTGGCCCTTTAATCAAAGAACCCTCCTAAAGATAAGGATTAAGATATGAAATATTTTGTAATTTTGGCGTTGAGCCTTTTCGGCAGTACCGCCCTGTTCGGCAACCATCCTGTGAAATTCGAGATGCAATTGTTGGCCGTTGATGCGAACGAAGGCGTTGCGGTGGCGGATTATGACAAGGACGGCAAGCTCGACGTCTCAGCCGGTCGCAACTGGTACCGGAATCCCGGGAGGTCCGGAGTCTGGGTACCAAGACCCTTGCGCATAATCGAAGACAAGGG
>JAURNO010000266.1 GCA_030830145.1 Verrucomicrobiota bacterium | reverse complement strand
TTTCCGAAAACCGAAAAGAGAGGTTCGATCAAGTTTCATTGGTACGAGGGTAAGGTGGGTAACAATGGAAAGGACAACAAGGGAATCAAGAATCTTCCCCCCATGGACCTGTTTCATGGTCAAACTCCAAAGAACAGTGGGCTTCTTTTGATCGGAACGGATGGAATCCTGTATTCACCGAACGATTACGGAGCTGATTGGATGGTTCACAAAGGAGGCAAATGGCACAAGCGCAACGAAGTCGAGCTTCCTGAACAGTCCTTGCCACGTAATGGCCGTGGGGACAACGGGATGAAGGAGGAACTTGTGAAGGCTATTCGTGCTGGAAAGCCTGAAATTGCCGTCTCGAACTTCAACTACGCCGGTAATTTGACTGAGGCCATTCTCTTAGGAAATGTAGCGATGAGAGCAGGTGGTAAGTTCAAGTGGGACGCCAAGAAGATGAAGACGGATCGCAAGGATGCGGACAAACTTATCAGTAAGGTGTACCGGGCTGGATGGGAAGTGGATCCGGCCTAAAGGCCTATCTGCACCTCAATTACCAATTAATTTTGGCCCTGGGGGGAATTGCCCCAGGGCCTTTTTTTGGCAAAGTAGTATCGGCGATTGCCTTTGTCGTTGATCAATTTTTTGGAATGTCTATTTCTATGAGCTTTTCATGAAATTTCCGTATTTTTCAGTTAATGCATTTTGTAAGGGAGCATTTTCCGGCAACCCTGCTGGAGTGTGCATTCTCGAGGAATGGTTGTCCACCGACGAACTCCAAAATATGGCTTCCCAGCTCTATTTTCCCGAAACGGCCTTTGTATTCCCAAATAAGAAGGATTCGTGGTCGATTCGCTGGTTCACGCCAAAGTCGGAAGTTGATCTGTGCGGACATGCAACGATGGCGGTCGCTCACGTTCTTTTTGAAGAAGGCTTGGCTACCCAAGGAGCCGAGATTACGTTCTCCAGCAATAGTGGTAAACTTCAGGTCAGTCACGATGATAAGAAAAGGTTGACCATGAACTTCCCTTTGCTGAAAGCAAGAAATTCGCATGTTTCACCGGCTTTGGTAGAGGGTTTGGGAGCGTATCCGGACGAAGTTTATGTGGGAACCAATTGTTTATGCGTATTTGGTGAGGAGGAAACGGTTCGCTCCTTGGCTCCGGATTTTAAAATGCTATCAGGATTGAATTCCTTTATTGGAGTCATTGCGACTGCCAAGACATCGTCCATCGGCTATCACTTCGTTTCCCGTTATTTTGCTCCCAGCGTAGGAATCGACGAAGATCATGCAACTGGGTCCGCCCATTGCCTGCTCGCTCCCTATTGGGGAAACAAACTGAACAAAAATAAACTGGTGGGCTTTCAAGCCTCCTCCCGTGGTGCGGAAATCAGGTGCGAAGTCAAAGGCGATCGAGTTATTCTTTCGGGCGTGGCCGAGACATTTGTTCGGGGCAAAATGACTTTCTGAAATTTTTTTTGGATAAGTAGGACTTGAGATCTCAGCTAAGGTTTTTTACCGCTCCACTCGATTTTCCATTCTGTTGGGAAAGTAGTTTGCCACCGGGAATTAAGGATGGGACCTTTGGGTCCATCCAAAAAATCCTTTCAAACCTTATGTTTCACTTGCTTTAGGCCTTTTCCGTAACAAAATGATTTCAGAGGTTTTTTTTACAAACCTCTGCATTTTTCGCACCTATGAGTTTATACAGATTCATTCATTCTTTTCGTAAGATTCTTTTCTTTCTCTTGTCTTCCTTACCCTTGATGGCAAATGACGAGGGGAGGACAAATTCCTCCCCGATTAGTTTTCACAAGGAAATACGGCCCCTGTTGCAGGCCAATTGCAACGGTTGTCATCAACCTGCCAAAGCCAAGGGTGATTACATTATGACTGACTTCACCTCCTTGCTTTCCGGAGGAGAGAGTGAAAAACCTGCCGTTGTCCCTGGTAAACCTGACCAAAGTTACTTGATCGAGGAGGTGACCCCCGATGAGAATGGTGAATACGAAATGCCCAAGGGTAAGAACGCCAAACCTCTTCATGCCACCGAAATCAGACTTTTGCGCAGGTGGATTGAGGAAGGAGCCAAAGATGATTCGCCCGTTGGTTCGGTTTCCACCTACACCATGGATAACCCGCCTACCTATACTATGCCTCCAGTGGTAACCAGCATGGATTTCTCTTCCGACGGCACTTTGCTTGCCGTTACGGGTTTTCATGAAGCCTTGATTCATAAAGCCGATGGCTCGGGATTAGTCGCCCGCCTAGTTGGTCTGTCCGAAAGAATAGAGTCGGTTTCCTTTTCCCCGGATGGCAAGAAACTCGGGGTCACGGGAGGGCGACCAGGTCGGATGGGGGAAGTCCAAGTTTGGGATATCGAGAAAAAAAAGCTCGAATTATCTAAGGCCGTTACCTTCGATACACTCTACGGAGGTTCCTGGTCTCCGGACGGTAAATATTTTGCATTTGGAGCGGCGGACACTTCCGTCCGTGTCATTGAGGTGGCAACCGGGAAACAAGTCGTCTACATGGCAGGCCATGATGATTGGGTGCGTGATACGGTCTTTGGCATGGACGGGAAGTCGGTCTTTTCCGTCAGTCGGGACAAAACCGTCAAGCAAACCGACGTTGCTACGGAACGATTCGTTGGAAACGTCACCACCCATACGCCTTTTGTCCTGAGCGGAGGCCAGAGTTCCATCGACGTTCATCCCAAGAAAGCCGAACTCTTGGTCGGTGGCGCGGATGGAAAGGCAAAGCTTTTTCGTCAGTCTGTGAAAGCGGCTCCTGCAGGAGGTGGAAATCCCAATCAAATTCGAGAGTTCAAGGCCATTATCGGCAGAATTTTTGCGGTTCGCTTCAACCACGACGGTTCACTTGGCTTTGCCGGAAGCAGCCTCGACGGAAGGGGCGAGGTCAAGGCCTTTCAAATAGATAGCGGAAAGGACTTGTGGAAAGTTTCGTTTCCCGAGACGGGCGTATATGCTTTGGCGTGCACACCGGACGGCAAAACTTTGGCCGTTTCCGGATTTGACGGAAAGGTTCGCTTGCTTTCCACGATTTCGGGTGAGATTCGCAAAACTTTTATTCCAGTTCTTATCGAAAAACCCTCAGCAGACGCTGTCTCTGGAAGTTTTCAGACCAAACCGGATCCAGAGCCCGTGCTTGCGGTCGAAGAATCGTTGGCGAAGGAGTTTACAGTCCAATCCCTCTTCTCTTTCCCTTCCCGCATCCAGGTATCCCGGTCTTTGGACTACGGTCAGATCATTCTCGTGGCGAAGCTTCAGGGGGGGGCGGAGGCGGACGTCACACGCATGAGTAAATGGAAGGTAGAGGGTGGGGTAGGGCAAGTTTCCGTTCGCGGACTTTTTACTCCTTCCCAAAACGGTTCCGGTCGGGTAATTGGAGAATTTTCCGGTCATCGTGTTGAAATACCGGTTGAAGTGAAGGGTTTGGGGAGTTCTTTTGAGCCTGACTATATCCAAGACGTTAACCCAGTCATATCCAAGCTTGGGTGCAATTCAGGTACCTGTCACGGGTCCAAAGATGGAAAAGAAGGATTCAAATTATCCTTGAGGGGCTACGATGCGGTTTACGATATTCGTGCTTTCACCGATGACATGGCATCCCGTCGGGCCAATGTAGCCGCTCCCGAAAAGAGTCTCATGTTGTTGAAGGCTTCTGCTGCCGTTCCGCATGAAGGGGGGCAGATATCCAAGCATGATTCGAGGAGCTATCGGATCATACGCGATTGGATTGGAGCGGGAGCCAAGTTGGACTTGAAGGTGGCGCGGGTCGAATCCATCGAGCTTTTTCCCAAAAACCCGGTCGTGCAGGAAATTGGCTCGGCTCAACAGATTCGAGTCGTCGCCACTTTTTCCGATGGTTTGGTCCGCGACGTTACTAGAGAAGCGGTTGTTACCAGTGGCAACGGGGAAGTGGCCGAGCACGATGAGGTTGCGTTAATGACTACTTTGCGTCGAGGAGAGGCTCCAATACTGGCAAGATACGAGGGGCGCTATGCAGCCACTACCCTTACTGTAATGGGCGATCGCTCAGGGTTTTCATGGAAAGAACCTCCAGCCTATAATGAGATTGACCGTCTTGCCGCAGACAAGTGGAAACGCATGAAAATACTTCCCTCTGATCTTTGCACTGATTTGGAGTTTCTTCGCAGGGTATCCCTCGATTTGACCGGTTTGCCTCCCTCCCCGGAGACCGTCGGTTCCTTTCTTGCGGACAAACGTCCTTCGCGAACCAAACGGGATGAGCTCGTCGATAAGTTGGTTGGCAACCCGGACTTTGTCGAGCATTGGACGAACAAGTGGGCCGACCTTTTACAGGTCAACCGAAAGTTCCTCGGTGCAGCTGGAGCAAAAATGCTCAGGGAATGGATTCAAAAGGAGGTTATGGACAACACTCCTTACGATGCTTTTGCCCGCAAAATTCTGACGGCGAGTGGTTCCAACAAGGAAAACCCACCAGCCTCCTACTATAAAGTCCTCCGTAAACCGACCGAGACTATGGAGAATACGACTCATCTTTTTCTGGCTACCCGTTTCAATTGCAACAAATGCCACGACCATCCCTTTGAGAGATGGACTCAGGATCAATATTACGAAATGGCTGCCCACTTTGCCCAGTTCAAGTTGGAAAAGGATCCGGCATCCGGAAAAAACGAGATTGGAAGGACAGCGGTCGAACGCGGTAAGCCACTTTATGAATTCGTTAAAGACGTCAATTCGGGTGAAGTGAAACACGATCGCACGGGAGAAGTTACGGCACCGGCTTTTCCTTATCCCGCCAAACATCAAGTTTCCGAGAAAGCATCCCGCAGGGAAAAATTGGCGGCTTGGATGACTTCACCCGATAATCAGTATTTTGCCAGAAGTTATGTCAACAGACTTTGGGGTTATCTTTTCGGTATTGGGATCATTGAACCGATTGATGACATCCGGGCGGGGAACCCGGCCACTAATCCCGATCTTTTGGATTATTTGGAGGACGAATTCATCTCAAGTGGATTCGATGTGCGCCATGTCCTAACACTCATTTGCAAGTCCCGCACTTACCAACTTTCGGTGAAGACGAACAAGTGGAATAACGACGATCAAATTAACTTTTCCCATGCCAGCGCCCGCAGGCTTCCTGCGGAGACTTTGCTTGATGCCATTTATGCGGTGACCGGCTCAAAATCTAAGTTTCCCGGAGTTCCCGCGGGTACCCGGGCCGCATCTCTTCCCGATTCCGGGATCAAATTGCCGGATGGTTTTCTGGGTACTTTCGGGAGGCCTCCGAGGGAGTCTTCTTGCGAGTGCGAAAGGGCCGGTGGTTTGCAACTTGGGCCTATCATGGCTTTGGTCAGTGGACCGACCGTCAATGATGCTATTTCGGATCCAAGCAACGCGATCACCAAGCTTGCGGTCGAGGAAAAAGATGATCGTAATTTGGTGAACCGATTATTTGTCAGGATTTTAAACAGACCAGCGACGGAAAAAGAGATTCAAGCAAGCTTGGTTCTTTTCAAGGATGCCATCGATGGTGATCACGCACGTTTGGAAAAGGCGTTGGAGTATGCTCAAAAAGACATCAAGGCCGAGTTGGACGACAAGGAACAGGCTCGTGCCGAAAAAATTGCCAAGGCCGAAGATGAAATGAAGGCCTACCAGGCAAAAACTGCTCCGGCAGTTAAAAAGGCGAATGACGAGCGCAATGCCCGGATCAAGAAGGCGGACGATGCGCTCAAAGGTTACGACAAGGATCTTCCTGCTAAGCTTGCTGCTTGGGAGCGGGATCAAAAGGAGGGGAAATCTGTATGGAAAAACTTGGATATGAGCAACGTCAGTTCCAAGATTTCAGGCATCAAGTTTGAGGAGCAGGATGACGGTTCAGTTTTCGTGGGAGGAAGAAGCGCAAAGGGCAGTTATATCGTCAAGACCGCCACGGACCTTTCCAATATCACCGGTGTGCGCGTCGAGGCCCTGTCGGATACCCGATTGCCAAAGAAAGGTCCCGGAAGGGCCCCCAATGACGGGAATTTCGTTTTGACCGAGCTCGAAGTTCAAGCTGATCCGGTTACGGATTTGAGAAAATGGAGCAAGGTCAAAGAGTGGTTGTTCGACGAATTGTCTGAGAACAAGGATTGGATGGGCGAGTTTGGCGCCAAGACCGGTCCAGGTGGAGGTGGGTTGGCCATAACTGAATCATCCGTGGAAGGTGGTGCTTTGACAATTGGTGAATTTTATCATGCCGGCCCGTTCGTGAATAGTGGCTTCGATCAGAAGGTAGGTCCCGAGGGTTTGCCGAGTTTTGATACCAACCAAAAGTTCAAGCATGCGAACAAAGAAATTTCGTGGTCGAGGAAGCCCGAATGGAAAAACGGTCAACTTTATGCAACGGTTTTTTCAGCCCCGAATTCTTCTAATTATCTGCATAAAGTGATCTCAACCGATTCCCCGCTCGACCTTCCGATTAGCCTGGGTAGTGACGATGGGATCAAGGTTTTCCTCAATGGGAAACAGATCCTTTCCAACAACATCGGACGGGGAGCTGAACCGGATCAGGAAAAGTTGACCCTCAAACTCCGAAAAGGAGACAACTACTTGTTGCTTAAGATTCACAATGGTGGAGGACCTTCGGGATTTTACTTCAGGGCGGATGCCAAGACCAGGAGCGTACCCTCCATTGCAACCGAGCTTTCGTTGCCAAAGGGCTCTGTTGCCATAGAGGTAGTTGCCAAGGCCAAGGCGTCGCGTAAGGCTAAGGTTTTCTGGAAGGACAAAAAATTCAATGGTTTTGCCGCCGAACGATCCTCGTCCGAGGTGGTGTTTGAAAAATCAGACGAATGGAAAACTTACCGATTCGATTTCGTTTCGGGGGAAGACCTCACCGGGTTGCGCTTCCAGCCCGGCGGGGAAGTCTTTCTCAAATCGATTCGAGTTTATCGAAACCAAGCTCCTGTAAAGTTGTCTTTCGAAAATGCATTGGCGACGTTTAGCCAAAATGGATACCCGGTTGTCTCCGCAATTGATGGGAAGGTAGCGTCTGAGAGGAATGGATGGGCGATTGCCCCGCAAATGGGCAAGGATCATTTCGCATCCTTTCAAGTCAAGCAAGACATTGCCTTCATGGGGGGCTTGGAACTCACCTTTATCCTCAAGCAGGAGTTTAACAGTGGTCAACATGCCCTCGGGCGTTTCCGCCTTGCAATTACGGATGCTCCAAAACCTGTTTCCTTCGGCCTGCCGGCCGATGTTAAGGCAATCTTGGCCCTGGGTGCGGAAAAGCGTACACCACAGCAAAAAAAGAAACTGACCGACACTTTCAAAAATACGAATGCCGAGAGAGTCAAGTTGACCAAGTTGCTCACGGATGCCCGAAAGCCTTTGCCTTCGGATCCAAAGCTCAAGGTTCTTCAAGAAAGATTGACCCTTGCTCAAAAACCGGTTCCGCTCCCTCCGAAGATCGCCCGCCTCCGAAGGGCTTTGGGACTAAGCAAAGGACAGCTTGCCAAGAAACGCATCGTCGGTGCTCAGGATTTGGCTTGGGCAATCATCAATACGCCCGCATTTTTATTTAATCGATAATTTTTGTCGAAGCGTTTAACTTTTAAGAAGGCTAATAGAATAACAAAGGTGAAATTATGATCGGTATACCAGGAGATTTAGGAAAAGATTTATGTGACGCTCATTTGCCCATGAGCAGAAGAGACGTTCTGAAAGTCGGAGGGTCCGGGATGCTCGGTCTTACTTTGGGTTCGATGCTCGAACTGCAGGCTACTGAGAAGAAGGCAAAAGGCGGGCCGGGATGGGGTAAGGCCAAGAGCATCATCATGATTTATTTGCAGGGCGGCCCGAGTCACTTGGATTTGTGGGACCCCAAGCCTGATGCTCCCGATAACGTAAGGAGCATTTTCAAGCCCATCAAAACGAAGATTCCAGGTGTCAATTTTACCGAGTTGATGCCTCGACTCGCTCAAGTGAATGACAAATTTACCATGATGCGGTCAGTGAGTTACACCCCCAAGGGGCTCTTCAATCACACTGCTGCAATCTATCAGATGATGACGGGTTATACCACGGACAAAGTAAGCCCCTCCGGACAATTGGAACCACCTAGTCCCAAGGATTTTCCGAATTTTGGCTCTAATTTGATCAAATTCAAACCTCCGACCGAACCTATGCTTCCTTTCGTCATGCTTCCCCGTCCCCTTCAGGAAAGTGGGGTGATTGGGAAAGGTGGAGCGGCAGGCTTTCTTGGTAAGGCGTACGATCCCTATACTTTATATCCACCTGGTAGCGATATGGACATGGAAAAGATGGCCAAGATCCGGGTGGACGATTTGGAAATGCGTCCCGACATGTTCGGGGTGAGGCTTCACAGGCGGGCCAATCTCCGCAACGCAATCAATGAGGCTATGCCCGTGATCGATCAGGCGGTCAAGCATTACAACTTGAACGAGCATTATGATCGGGCTCTTAGTTTGGTGGCTTCCGGCCGTGCCCGCGAAGCTTTTAATCTCGATCAGGAGACCGAAAAAACGCGCGATTCCTACGGTCGCAATACTTTCGGACAGAGCTGTCTCTTGGCTCGTCGCCTAGTCGAAGCGGGCACACGCGTGGTCGAGGTCATTTGGCCCAAGGTCGCGAACTCGGACAACCATTCCTGGGATGTTCACAAGGGCTTGCCAAAGAGGATGAAGGATCAATCCGCTCCCATGCTCGATGCCGGTCTTTCGGGGCTTATCGCTGACTTGGATCAGCGTGGTTTGTTGGATGAAACGATGGTGGTTTGCGTTGGTGAATTCGGACGCAGTCCTCAGAAGGGCGTGAGTACCTCCGGTAACGGCAACAGCGCAGATGGTCGAGATCATTGGCCCTACTGTTATACAGGCGTCATTGCCGGTGCGGGGATCAAGCAAGGGTACGTGCATGGTGAGTCGGACAAGACTGGTTCAGCTCCTCTCGATCAGCCCATCCATCCGCGCGAACTTTTGGCTACGATCTACCATGGCTTTGGTATAGACCCGGAAAGCATCGTATACAACCATTTGAATCAACCGCGCGAACTTGTCAAAGCACAGGCAGTCACCGAGCTGTTCACCTGATTTACGAGCGATCCTGCAGGTTCCTTTCTCCGAAAAGCTTTCCGTGAACATCTTCCCTTGGTCTGGGTCGTTTTTGCTCGCATGCCTCTTTTTCTTGGCCGGGTGCGGTAATCGGATCGATCCTGCAGTAGCTGACCGGGAGGTGAGGGCCTTGCTCGGAGACGCTCCTTTCTTTAACTGGGAAGTTGATCCCTACTCTCGTTTGGCGGTTCCTGACGGTAGTCAGTTGCCACCCTCTCCGGTGGATGATCCCGATGCCCGCAAAGTCACCTTGCGTATTCAGAAAGAAGATGCCCATGAAGATGGCAACCGCTCGATTCAGTTGGAAAGTGCGATTTGGAGAGAAAAATTACCCAAACTTCAAAATGGTAGAGTTCTTTTGGATTTGGAGACTTCCATGAAACTTGCTCTTCTTCACTCACGCGAATTTCAAGGTCAAAAAGAGGAGCTCTATCTTTCCGCCCTCAACGTGACTTACGAGCGCTTTCGTTTGCGACCCAAATCGTTTTTCAGAGCTTCGGGGGAAGTTTCCGACATCTCGGAGTCCTCAGGAAACGACTTGGACTCGAAGATCCAAACCGGATTCAGTGGAGTCGCTCGACAGGGCGCGACCTGGGTGGCTTCCCTTGCCAGTCGTTTGTCGATCGAGCTAGGCGAAGGCACTACCGAGTTGGGAGGATCCCTTGCGAACCTGACGATCACCCAACCTCTTTTGAAGGGTGCGAGTAAACGGATTTACAAAGAACGGCTCACTTTGGCCGAAAGAAGACTTTTGAGCGATGCGAGGA
>JAURNO010000265.1 GCA_030830145.1 Verrucomicrobiota bacterium | reverse complement strand
GTGGGACAGATTAAAAAGAGCGCAATGCAAGCGCAGAAATTAGTTCGTCGCATAATCGATCTTCATAGGGAGAAACCTGCAACTCGAGCTATCCACGACCTCCGGTTATTGTTGAAGGATCAGATGGATTTGGTTGGGATCATCATACCCCGCAGTGCCAAAGTACAAACTGACTTCGGGAACGAACCTCTTCCCGCTTTTTTAGAAGAGACCGGTTTTCGTCAAGTCATTCTAAATTTAGCAATCAACGCCAGAGACGCAATCGAAAGAAACGGCAGGATAAAAATTCGACTCAGGAGAGTAAAAAAGGGAGAAAGCATGATGAATGGAGCCACGGGGGGAACGAAAAAGGCTCCTGGCAACGGGGCTGAAATTTCCCTTTCCGACAACGGCAAGGGAATCCCTCCTGACATAGAGGACAAACTATTCGATCCTTTTTTCACGACCAAGGATTCCAGTACTGGTTCTGGATTCGGACTCTACAACACCAAGCTTTTCATCGAAGACCATAATGGCGAAATTGGCTTTTCGAGCGAAGTCGGCAAAGGAAGCGTTTTTTATCTCTTTCTCCCGTTGGCTATCGATGACGACGATGATGACGAATTAAGGACCAAGAGAATGAGAAGAGCTACTCGTGAATTCATCAAAACGAGGAAGCGTTAGCCTCCCCACTCCGTGAATCCCTTGCATTTTCGATGAGCCGACCTTCCCTGAAATTAATTACGGAGCGGATGGAACCGTCCGCAGAGTAAAATGTCATTGCCCCATGCAAAAGTCCGTCCCGATAGGTAGCTTCAACCCACGAACCGTCCTTCGATCGCTTTGAGCTCAGTCCATTCAGCTTGCCGGAAGAAAAAGTCTGCCGAGTCAAGACATCCGAGGAATTCCTTTCAATCGCCCCACTAAAGGGACGCCCTGAATTCTCATAATGAAGGACAGACTCGTTACCTATTGAACGAAAAGAGAATCCGAGTTCGAAACCTGATTGATTTCCTTCCCATAAATCAGGAGCGGACTTGAATTCCGGGATCTCTTCCGATCCGCAGGAGATCAAAAACAAAAGAAGAGCAGTAACCCCGAACCTCTCTCCTCTTCGTAACACGAAAGAGAACACTTCAGCCTGATAGGTAATCGGAAAACTCATAAAGTTCAGGATCACGGGACAAACGTTTTCTCATCATGTTCTTAAGTTTCGCTTTTGCCTTATCCTTGGGACCTTCCGCCTCACCAAGCCCTCCCTCATCATCTCCCATAAAGTCTCCCATACGTTCCTCCAACGCATCTGGGTCCATTCCCTCTTCCAACTTTCTGACCACTTCCTCCATGGGTTCATCCATTTGCTCGCCGGTCATTTCACACATTTTCCTCATCAACTGGCCCATTTGCCTGGGATCGGGATTGTCATCATCCATCCCACTCATGGCACCCTCCAATTCCTTCATGACTCCTTCAGCTTGATCAGCGTCCATTCCCGCAAAAGGATCATCCGTATCATTTCCGGTATCCGGCTTGTCCGGATCATCCGCACTGCGCCCCGTGATGGAAAAACCGGAAAGTAGTTTCTTCATTTCGTATTTTTTCCCGTCGGGACAAGATGGGATTTTCTCGGAATAGGACAAGGAACGAGCAAAAAAGGAATAGATCTTTCTCGTATCAGGGGAATAAAACTCATAGATTGGCATTCTTTAATTCTTTTGTAAGACTTAGTCTTCGGGTTCAAGCAAAAGTATGCTGCCGCATGACAATCAAAATAAAGCTTAACCGACTCATTTCATTCTGGGGCACTAAACCTTCGAGCAAGGCTTGGATCGTTTTACCGATTGGGTATATGCTCATCCTTCAGGTTTTGACTGGCTTGCCCAAGCCCGAAAGCCTGAGAAATTTCGACTCCCACGAACTGATTGTGCGATTGTCCGAGCAGCTATTCGATTATCCGTTTTGGCTTCAGGACTTAAGTCACCTTCCTTTGTTCTGCGGCTTGTCTTGGCTTTGGTCATGGTTTCTCGGCCCCCCCCGCAGTCTTTCTTCCGCTCTAACGAACAAAGCACTCCTCCTTTCACTCGGTTACGGAATTTTCAACGAACTCATTCAAGCCTTCATCCCGCAAAGATTTCCATCCATGGGAGACTTGGTAATGAATAGTTTGGGTGTAACCTTGGGAGTCTACCTTCATTCATTTCTTTTCAAAACTGCCCCAAAAAAGGCTACGATGTCTCCCGACTGAATTTTAGCTCCGCAAACAGGTTACGAACCTGAACGGAGAGCCTTTTCTCGTTCAAGCAAAGTTGGGTGGGAGTAATGAAAAGTGGTCATCATTGGATGCGGTAGTGGATGAGACAGGTTCTCTACGTATAATTTACGTAAAGCGGAAACCAAGGGCTCGGGACTACCGACGGCTTTTTTGGCAAAATGATCGGCCTCGAATTCGTGTTTGCGAGAAAAGTGGTTGCTGATTGGGCTCAACCAGTAAGTGAAAAAACCAAGGGCAAGGGAAAAGGCAACCAATACGGGAGCAAATGCCTGAGTCAGCGAAGCATCCAAGCCAAAACCTTCGTAAAACCAAGGGCTTTTCAGAAAATATGACAGGATAAAAAAACCACCCAGGCCAAGGAAGAAAGACAACGCCAGTCTCTTGGGTATGTGCCCTAACTTGTAATGACCTACTTCATGGGCCAGGACTGCCTCGATTTCTTCGGTCTCCATTTGTTCAATCAGGGTATCATACAGGACGATTCTCCTGAACTTCCCAAAGCCCGTAAAATAGGCATTTGAATGCCCTGAGCGCTTGCTTCCGTCAATGACCTCTATCGTCTGTGCCTTGAATCCGGTTTTGTCGGACAGGGCCATTAGTCTTTCCCTCAGTTCCCCTTCTTCGAGGGGAGAAAGTTTGTTGAACAAAGGAATGATGAATTTGGGCCATAGAATCATGAGCAGCAGTTGGATGCCGAAAAAGACAACGAAAACCCAAATCCACCAAGTATGAGGAAATGCAGTGGAAATCTCACGATAAAGCCAAATCATGAGCGCGAGCAAAAGAAAAGAGAACAAAAAGCCTAAAATCGAGCCCTTGACCTTGTCCGCAACCCAAAGGCCCTTGGTCGATTTATTGAAACCGAATTTTTCTTCGAGGGAAAATTGTTTGATCCAATCGAAAAAAAGACTTGGGATTTGAAGAACAGTGAGAAAGACAGTCACCACAAAGGCGCAAAGCCAAGGCGAGGACTGTAAAGAAAGCTCGGTTTTCCACTCTAAAAAGAC
>JAURNO010000264.1 GCA_030830145.1 Verrucomicrobiota bacterium | reverse complement strand
TTTCAAATCGAACAGTTCCCATTCCTTCTTGTCGAAAAAGTGAATGAGCTTGTACCGGAGGGTCTTGACGCCCTCGTGCCGGGCCACGCCGTGTCCGCCTCCTTCATGGTAGTGGTAGTAGAGGCTTTTGCGCCAATCCTTTTGGCTTTCGCCTTTGAGCAGGGGGACGAGGCTGACTCCCTGCATCTTTGGATCGGTCTTGGCTCCGGCAAGATCGAGAAAGGTCTGGGCGAAATCCAGGTTGCTCGTCAGGTCCCGGTTTTTCGATTTGGGTTCCACCTTGCTCGGCCAACGAACCAGTAATGGCATGCGATAGGAGAACTCGTACATCCAGCGTTTGTCGAACCAACCGTTGTCTCCGATGAAGAACCCTTGGTCGGACGAATAGATCACCACGGTATTCTCAGCCAGTCCGCTCTCGTCCAAATATTTGAGTAGGCGTCCTACATTTTCGTCCACCGCCTTGGCGCAGAGCAGGTAGTTGCGAATCCAGCGTTGGTAGTGCCAACGGGTCAGCTCCTGCTTGCTCATGGAATCGCGCTTGGCGAGGAAGGACTCGTTGCGCGGGCGGAAGTAGCCATCGAAGACCTTAAACTGTTCGGGGGTGAATTTACTGGAATACTTGAGCATCAAACGTCCATCGCCCAAGTGCTCGAGGATGCCCATCTTGTGTTCGCGGGCGGATGAAGTTCTGCCGGAGTAATCGTCGAAGAGGGTCTTGGGTTCGGGGATTTCGACGTCATCGAGTGCTCCGAGGTGACGCAAAGCCGGCTCCCATTTTCCATGGGGAGCCTTGTGCTGGCTCATCAGCATGAAAGGCTTGTCCGGGTCGCGTTCCTCCTTGAGCCACTTCAGGCTGAGGTCCGTGATGATATCGGTCGTGTATCCGACATGCTTGACCTCCTTGCCGTCCTTCTTCATGCGCGGGTTGTAGTAGGAACCCTGTCCGTAAAGGACTTCATAGCGATCGAATCCCGTGGGGTCGGATTTTAGGTGCCACTTGCCGATCAGGGCGGTGCTGTAGCCTGCTTTTCTAAGAAGTTTGGGGAAAGTGACCTGGGAACCGTCGAAGACGTCCCCATTGGTCATTTGTCCGTTGTGAAAGGAATGCCTGCCCGAAAGAATGACCGCCCGGGACGGAGCGCAAATGGAATTGGTGACGTAGCAACGCTCAAAGGTCATGCCTTCCTTCGCGATCCGGTCGAGGTTGGGAGTCTGGATCAGTTTCGACCCATAGGCGCTGATGGCATGGGGTGCATGATCATCGGTAAAGATAAAGAGGACATTGGGCTGCTTGGCCAAAGACCAAGTTGCTAAAAAAACGAGGGAGAAAATCAGGGGTTTCATTTATTTTTTCTTTGCGGGAGGTGAATAGTCCGGATTCGGGACGGGGAGCTTGGCTTTCATTTTGGTTTGCCAGGCGACCAGCTTGTCTTCCAGTTCCTTGGCCTTGGACGGATTCTTTTTGGCCAGGTCGTTCTGCTCGGAAGGATCCTTCTTCAAGTTGAAGAGCTCGACCTTCTCATAGTGGTAGAACTTGATCAGTTTCCAGTCCCCGTCGCGGATGGATGAGCCAGGTTTCCAGGTTGATCCGTGGTAGTGCGGGTAGTGCCAATAGAGTGGTCGGGGCTTGCCTTTTTTGCCCATCAGTTCTGGTACTAGGCTGCGTCCGTCGGCATGCAACTTGGGCTTGAGAGGCAAGCCGGCCAACTCGAGCATGGTGGGGAAGAAATCCATGGATACGACCGGTTCTTCACAAACGCTTCCCGGCTTGGTTACACCGGGAGCCCGGACGATGGTCGGTTCGCGTACCCCGCCTTCGTAGAGCCAACCCTTGCCTGCCCGCAGGGGTAGGTTGCTTCCAGGGCCGGGGCCGCGCAGGGTGCTTAAGCCTCCGTTGTCGCTGAAGAAGATGATGACGGTATTTTCGGACAGTCCGAGTTCGTCCAACTTAGCCGTCAGGTCGCCTACGCTGTCATCCACCGCGGCGACCATGGACGCAAGGGCCGGGTTGTCCTGTCGCATGCGCGTCTTGCCCTCATGTTCGGCGCGGGTGGGGGTGTTCCCCTTGAAGGCCTTTTTCGCTTTCGCAACATAGTGATCAATGCGTTTCTTGTAGGGTTGGATGGGCGTATGGATATTGTAATAGGAGAGGTAGAGGAGGAAGGGTTTCTTTTTGTTTCTTTTCTCGAGGAAACGGATGGACTCTTCGGTCAAGCGCTCGGTCAGGTACTCGCCTTTCTTTTTCGACTTCAGAGCCGGGTTGGTCCACGGGGCGTAGTAGCCGCCCGGAGGGGAACCCTTGTGGTGACCTCCGATGTTGAAGTCGAATCCCTGGTCGGTCGGCCAGTGGCCTTCATTCCCGAGGTGCCACTTGCCGGCAAAGAAGGTCTGGTAGCCATGGCCCTTCAATTCCTCGGCGATGGTCACTTCCTCATGAGCGAGGTTGTTCCGGTCGTCGGGGTGGAGTAGCTTATTGGTTTTCTTGTTTGATTGACCGGGGATCCAATCGGTGATGTCGACCCTTACCGGATGGCGGCCCGTCATGATACTGGCCCGGGTGGGAGAGCATACCGGACAGGCGGCGTATCCGTTGTTGAATTTCATGCCCGTCTTGGCCAACTGGTCGATGTGTGGGGTTTCGTGGAAAGTGGAACCATAAGAGCTGAGGTCCATCATCCCCATGTCGTCGACGAGGAAGAAGACGAAGTTGACGGGTTTCTTGGCCGGAAGGCTGAAGGACGCGCCCAAGAACATGAAGATAGACAAGAGTGCAAGCCGGATGTGTCGATTGGTTTTCATTGTGAGGATCGATCCATGGGTGGGTTGATGATAAAAAATTACTCTTTTTGCGTAGTTAAAATTGACTAGACGCACAATTGCGAAAGATGATCGGATTCATGGATGAGGGAAGTATTAAGATCTGTTTCAACAAAGGGGCGAATTTTCTTTTTGGTTTCGGGCTCGTCTTTCTCCTATCCTCTTCAGTCCTTTTTGGAAAGTCAGAACTCGATCTTCGCTTGGAAAAGGATAACGCGGACAAGCAGGATTTGATCAAAGGTCCGCTCCTGGATGACTTGCAGTATCTCAGAAAGCTGAGCGTAGACCTGATTGGCCGCATCCCGAGTGAAAAGGAAATCAAGGAGTACTTGAAGGATCCGTCCTTGAAAAGGCGGGTTTTGCTTCTCGAACGGCTCTTGGCTC
>JAURNO010000263.1 GCA_030830145.1 Verrucomicrobiota bacterium | reverse complement strand
TCCCTAAAGAGGGAAGAGGCAGGTGGGTCACCCGAGCAGGCCAAGCTTGATGCCTTGAAGAAATCCCTGGCCGATGCGGAGAAGTCGGTTGCAGCCACCAAGGAAAAATTTCAAGCCTACTCTCGAGACAAGGTCGAGCCTGCGGCGGCAAAGAGAGAGCAACTGGCCAAGGAAGTGAGCGATCTGCGTGAACGGATTGTCCTAGCGCAGACCAGTCATTCCGGCCTGGCCGGAAAGCTCAAGCTCATGGAGGACAGGAAGAAGAAGAGCGATGCCCGACTCAAGGTGGTCAAGGCTGCCTTTGCCAAACCCATCGACTTGAACTTGGCTCATTTTGATTTGCCTTTCGTCCTGCGGGTCAAGAAAGCTCCCTTTGCCTTCGAAAAATTGCCGGCCTTGGAACTGAAGCCCGGGGAGGCTTCCCTTTTGGCCGTACAAATTGACCGGGAACATGATTTCGAAGATCCCGTCACCTTGAAATTGATTCTCCCGAAGTCGGCCAAGGGCATCACCCTGAAAAGTCAGAACATCGACAAGAGCGAAAGCTTGGGTGAAATCAAGTTCAGTTCTCAGGAAGGAGCTTCCCCTGGCAAGCATAGCTGTACCTTGGAGGCAAGCTTCCGCTACAAAAATCAAAACCTGAAACTTAGCCAATCCTTCGAACTTACGGTGCTTCCTTCTCCCAAGAAACCAAGCTGATTGCCCTATGAATTCAATTCGCCTGCCAATTTTGTCCGCCCTCCTCCTTTGCCCTTTCATCTTATGGGGGGAACTTGAAGTCGCTGAGATCAAGAGAGACAAGCCGGTTGATTTCCAAGAAGAGATTCTCCCCATGCTCCGGGCCAATTGCCTGGCTTGCCATAACCGTACGCGTTCCAAGGGCGAGGTCATCATGGAAACCCCCGATGACATCCGAAAGGGCAATGAAGGAGGTCCGTTCGTGGAGGCGGGCAATGCGGAGGAGAGCTTTCTTTTCCAGCTCGCCGCCCATACCGACGAACCGATCATGCCCCCGGCCAAGAACAAAGTCGGAGCCAAGAACCTGACTCCGACCGAACTTGGCTTGCTTAAGCTCTGGATCGATCAGGGAGCGAAGGGAACCCTGAAGGCAAATTTGCCGGTCACCTGGCAAGCCTATCAACGTGAACTTCCACCCATTTACGCCACTGCGGTGAACCGGAGCGGCAGGTTTGCCGTCGCAGGGCGGGGCAACCGCATCCATCTTTATGACTTGGGTGCAGGGGAAAAGGAACCGGTGAATTTGGCCGATCCGTCTCTTGCCAAGTTCGGGTTTTACGGCAAGGAGGATGCCGCTCATTTGGACGTCGTCAACTCGCTTGCCTTTTCTCCGGACGGAAAGACTCTTGCCTCCGGGGGTTACCGTACGATCAAGCTTTGGAAAAGGACACCCGTGGTCAACCAAAAGGGCCCGAAGATCCCTCTCCCCTTCGACGCCCAATTGAAAGTCAGCCCGACCGGGAGTCTGGCCGCAAGTTTCGGGGAAGGAAATGGTTCCGTACTTTGGAGCCTTCCCGAATGGAAGAAGATCAGGGAAATCGGGAAGGAAATGGGGATGGTCAACGCGGTGGCCTTTGGCCCGAAATCCGAGCACATTGCCCTGGGGGGGAAAAACGGAGAGTTCGTACTTTATGCAGCCACGGACGGCAAGCGTTTGCTTGAGGGGAATTCGACCAATAAGACCCCGGTCACCGGGATCGCTTTTTCGGGAGGTGAAAGCCCGGGCTTGGCCGTGGCCCGTGAAAGCAAGGTCATCGAAGCCTGGCCGGTTGCCCCGGTTGAGGGCTCTGCGGATTGGAAACCCTTGCGTGAATTCAAGGGCCATGCCTCCGTCATCCGTCACTTGGTCTTTCATCCTGCTGATTCAAATGTCGTCTTCTCGGGGGCGGATGACTCGACTGTCCGGGCGTGGAGGTTCAAGGAGGGCACCTTGCTTAAGTCCGTGAGCGTGGGAACGCCTGTCAAAAGGTTCGCTCTTTCCTCCGATGGCACCCGTTTTGCAGTCAGCGGGACCTTGCCGGGGGCAAGCTTATGGGACTATGCCACGGGTAAGAAAGTCGCTGATCTGAAGGGTAACCCAAACAACGACCTTTCTTCCGGGCAAAAGGATCGCGAACTTGCTTTTGCCAAGACCGAGCAAACTTATTACAAGGCCGAATTGAAGAAGCGGAAGGATGAAAGGAAGAAAGTCGCCGACCGTCAAAAGGCCGTAGAGAAATCTCTCAAGGATGCCGAAGCCAAGCCCATTGCAGATAAGAAAAAGGCTTTTGACAAGGCGCTTGCGGAGCGCGATCTGGTGAAGGGTAGTTTGGTCAAGAAGGAGGAAAGTCTGCCAGCTTTGGAGAAGAAGGTTCCTCAGGAGGGGGCCGTATCGAAGAAATTGGAAGAGGAGCTGAAGAAAAGAACCACTGAGCTTACCGGACAGGAAAAGACGGAGGAGGCGGCCTTGGCCGAAACCATACGGTTGGAAAGTGAGTTAAAGAAAAAGGAGTCCGCCCTTGCTCCCTTTGCCCCGAAGATCGAACAAAACGGTCAAAAGACACAGGCCCTGAAAAAGCAATTGGCCGAAGCGGAGGAGAAGATCAAGCAGGCTGCCGGGATACCAGAGCAACTCGAGCAGGCGAACAAGATCAAGACCGATTTGCTTGATCAGCTCAAGCCCTTGCAGGAGCAAAAGGATGTCCTGGAAAAGCAGACCGCCGATTTAGGCAAACAAATTGCCGATTCGAAAAAGTCTGTGGATCAAGCCAAGGCCAAATCCGCTCTTGCTCAAAAGGAAGCCGACCAATTGAGAAAGGAAAAGAAGGGGACGGAAGATTCGCTCGCTCAGGCAAAGACCAAGTTTACGGCATCCAAGAAGGAACTCGACGAGCTCAAGAAAGCCGTCACTGTCGCCAAGGCCGACCTGAAGAAGAAGGAGGATGCCCTGATCAAGGCGGAAAAGGAATACCAGGCCTTGGAGAACCCGCGCCTGCAATTCGTTCGTGACCTCGATCGGGCCAAGGAGGATCTGGTCAAGGCGGACAACAAGATCAAGGAGTACGAAGCCCTTAATGTTCGGGCGGATGCAGATTTCAATAATACGGAAACAGCGAGCAAGCTTGCAAAGGAAGCGGTTGCGGAGGATGCCAAGCGCATGCTTGCATCCGTTGTTTTCTCACCGGATGGCAAAGCCGTCGTGACTTTGGACCAGTCTGGGTTGATTAACCTTTGGTCGGTCGGAAATCAGGGAAAGTGGCTCGAGTCTCATCAGGTTGAAGGAAAGCCTGGTCGGTTCTTAGGCAAGCTTGGACAAAACCTTGCTTTTGTGGATAAGGAAGGAGTTTCATCGGTGATCGACTTGAAAAAGGAATGGGCTTTGGATGGCGTAATCGGGGGCGACCTTGCTCAGACGCCAATCGTCCACCGGGTGAGTGCCTTGGCCTTCAGCAGGGATGGGAAACTTCTGGCAAGTGGAGGTGGGGATCCCAGCCGGACGGGAGAGATCATCGTTTGGGATCCGGTTAAGAAATCGATGCTCAAGCATTTCCCATCCATTCACAGCGATATGGTCAATTCGGTCGAGTTCTCCCACGATGGAAAGCTTTTGATCTCCGGAGGAGCGGACAAGTTCGCCCGGGTGACGGATCGGGAGACAGGCGAGAAACTTCATTCCTTCGAGGGCCATACCAGCTTGGTCCTGGGGGCTAGTTTGCAAGCCAATGGCAGGATCCTGGCAAGTGTGGGTGCGGATGGAGAGATCAAGGTTTGGAATCTGGTCAATGGCGACCGGGTGGGCAAGCAAGGTGGTTATGCGAAGGAAATTACCTCGGTGCGTTTTTTGGGACTGAGCGATCAGGCTTTGGTCACGACCGGAGACAAGAAGGCGAGAATCATTCGTGTTCCCTTGGGCAACCCGACCAATGTTCGTGACTTGCCTGGTGTCGTGGACGTTCTTCATTCCGGGAGTGCCTCGGTTGGAGGAGGGATGGTCGCGGCGGGTGGAGAATCCGGAGTTTTCCGGGTTTGGAAAGTTTCCGATGGCAAACTCCAGGCAAGCTTCGATCCTCCGGTTAAGGACGAAGTGGCTCAGCTTGCCGAATAGTACATGTCGAAAGTGTTCCGTTCTGGGAGATTCCCTTAAATCATTGATTACATGAAAAACTTTCTTTTGAGCTTTCTTTTCCTTCTCTGTGTTTTACCT
>JAURNO010000262.1 GCA_030830145.1 Verrucomicrobiota bacterium | reverse complement strand
TAAACGAATATCATGAACTGTTCGTGTTGCGGGTTTGTCTCGATGCAAGTCGATAATTCGACGGACTAATTTTTGTGCCTGCATGGTACTTTTTCGGATTTGTCCGAGCCCGTTTGCCATAGGGTCATCTTTTTCCATCATCCCATGATACAACTCACTGATCGAGAATATCCCGGCCATAAGGTTGCTGAAGTCATGAACCAAACCATTTGTCAAGGTGGCCAAGCCTTCTCTCCACACGGAGTTGGATAGTCGATGTTCGGCAATCGCCTGCCTGGTAATGTCGATGAAAACTCCGTCGTAGCCCAAAAGTTTTTGGGTTGCCGTAACGATTGGAGTACGAACGTCCAAAAGATAAACGATTTGTCCAGTCGGAGGAAGTTGAATGCGGTACGAAAAGCTGAAGGTTTCAGAACTCTTGGAGTTTGCGGTTAGTGCATTGAGGAAATGCTCGCGGTCTTTTTCGAAAATTTTATTAAGGAAAAGACCGCTGTTTCGTGAAAATTCTCCGTATTCATTAGGAAACATTCTTCTGATTCCTCGTGAGAGATAGCTGAAAGTCATATCCGTCCTCTGGGTAAAGAAGATACCCGGAAAGTTACTCACATAGTCCGAAAGCCGACTTTCGGCTTTCTGAAGCCTGATTAAGGTATTTGCCAAAGCTCGAGGATCATTCATCAAGTCACCCATGAAGGCTTCTTTGAGTGAGTCGTGTGGGGCAAGGGCAGGGGATAGGGAAATCACCGCGTTTTCCGCATATTTGACGCAGTTGAAAAAGATACCCATGGAAGATTGGCGAGAGTCCGAAGAAAGTGGAAGGAAGCGCTCGAAGTCCGTCAAATGGAAATCTTGTGGTATCAAGAGTTCCCAGCTTCTTTCCAATGACAAGAAGAACGTTCGGAAATTTCTTCCTTTCAACTCTTCCCAACCATGTCCGACCCAAAACCCGAAGGCTTCGGAAATCTTATTGATATTCCCGTCCTTGGTAAGCTCAACTTGGCAATTTTCAAAATTTGGTGATTTCATTCGCTATCATTCAGCAAACAACTTTTTGATCATCATGAAAAGATCCAAAAGATAAAGATTTTCCACTTCTGGTTTGTTGGCTAGGAAAAATTTGCCACTTTTGATCAAATCCGCTTTTATGAAATCTCACTTTCAGATGATATATCATATGTTTACAGGGCATCTGAGACTCGTCTGCATTTTGACTCAATTTGGCGCAAAGATTGCATTGAAATGGATCAAATGTCAGAATTACTCGACAATCTATATAGTCAAGAGAACTATTTGGTCTCTAAAAAATTGTTGGATGCCACCCACCTTCGTCACGAGGCATTGGCCAACAACTTGGCAAATGTCGAGACACCCGGTTTCAAGCGGAGAGATTTACCCCAAAATTTTTCCGTTGAACTCAGGCGTGCCGTCGACAGAAAGGATTTCGGCCGAGTTAAGGCTTTGTTGCCCAGAAGTGCGGAGGACCGCCAAGCCAAACCCGTACGGATGGATGGAAACACCGTACAGTTGGATGAAGAAATGCTTGCGATGAACAGAAACGCTTTGAATTACGAGTATTTGAGTGGTGCGGTCGGTGGCACCATCAAGGAACTCAATAAAGCCATACGCGGTAGGGTTTAAGCTTATAAAACGAACGAAATCGAAACATGACGATGAATTTAATACCAGGGGTCGAATCTACGGGAAGTGCTCTATCTGCAGAAAAGATTCGCTTGGAGATCATCGCCCAAAACATCGCCAACTCCAATACTACCCAAGACGCTTCGGGTAATGTCTACCAGAGAAAGGAAGTCGTTTTCGAAGAATTTATCAAAACACCGGATCGTCGCGTTCCAGGTTACGTTGACGAGAATCTCTACCAAGGCGTTCGAGTTACCGATGTTTACAATGACCAAACTCCCGGTCGAATGATTTTCAATCCAGGTCATCCTCATGCCAATGATGACGGAATGGTGGAAATGCCTAATGTGGATGTTTCCCGTGAAATGATAGATCTCATTAGTGCTTCTCGTGCTTACGAAGCAAACCTCACCGTTGTCAAGACATCCAGACGCATGGCTCAACAGGCTATGGCGATTGGAAAATAACTTTTTTTAGTTGTGAACGAAATATCATCCCTTCCAAGCTTAAGCGACCTTCTCTCGCAAAATCCAAATCTTCAACCGAACAACCAGCTTGATCGGTTTACCCAAAGTTCCGAGATGGGGCAGGGGTTCGGTACCTCGATGCTGAATAATCCAAATAGTATCGGCAATGGTTCAGGTGTCATACCCATTGACAAGACAACTCCAACAGAGAGAGTAACCGCTCCGGGTTTTGCCCAAATGTTCGAGAATTTTATCAAAGGGGTTGACCAAAAGAAGAAGATCTCAAAAAGGGAAACTCAAGACCTTATCCTCGGGCGATCGGACAACATTCACGAGGCGGTGGTCAAGTCTCAGGAGGCCGGCGTTGCCTTTAATCTGATGATCGAAGTACGCAATAAGTTGGTCGCTTCCTACCAAGAGCTTATGAGAATGAGAGTGTAATTCACCCCTTCAGGACATTTTGAATGAAAGAAAAATTTAACAAATTAACTCAATTATGGGAGGGGCTATCATCTCTCAGAAAACTTGGATTGGCTGTTGCTGTCGTTGGTATCATAGGGCTTAGCATAGGTATTTTGAGTTGGTCGGGCGGCAACGACGAAATGAAAAGACTTGTCTCCGGTGGCGATGCCGAGGACATGGGGGAAGTGGTCGAATACCTGAAAGCCAACCAAATCGAATTCGAATACAGTGAATCCGGCAATACAATCTTGGTTCCTGCGGATAAGCATGCGAGCGTCAAAATGGAGATGGCCATGAAGGGCTTGCCCAAGACTGGTAACGTCGGTTATGAAATTTTTGACGAGGGTAATTTTGGAATCAGTGATTTTGTTCAACGCACGAACAAGCAAAGAGCCATTCAAGGCGAACTAGAAAGAACCATTCGTGCCATGGACGCCGTAAAGGACGCTCGCGTGACGATTGTTCAGAAAGACAACAATCTTTTGTTGAGCGAAGATCCGGAAAATCGTCCGACTGCCAGCGTCATGATCAATACTGGCGGCATGAGATTGCCCTCGGAAAAGGTAATCGCTATTCAGTTCTTAGTTGCTCGCTCTGTAGAGGGCGTTGGGCAATCTTCCGTTACCGTTGTAGACGAGAAGCTCAACCTCCTTTCCGATGAGAGCGATTCGAGTGGCGCTGCCGGAGTAGCTGGCCAAATGATGAAAGCTTACCAAGCGCAGGAAAAAAGACTAGAGGCCAAAATAGAATCCATGCTGTCCAAGATCGTAGGGAACAATCAGGTTGTAGCAAAAGTTTCAGTTAATCTTGAAACCAAGACTTCGACCGAATTGGATGAAAGATTCGATCCGGATGGTTCAGTTCCCAGAACCACGACGACGGACAAGGATGACGCCAAAACTGTTGAGACTCAACAGGGCAACAACGCCGCCGGCATGGGAGCAAATGTTCCCAATGTCAG
>JAURNO010000261.1 GCA_030830145.1 Verrucomicrobiota bacterium | reverse complement strand
AGTTAGTTCCACCGCCATGCAAGTTCACTCCTCGATGGGTGCGGTTGCAAACGGGGGCATCTTGATGAAGCCTCAATTCATTCATCGGATTTTCGATGATCAAGGAAAGACCGTGGTCTCCTTCAATCCCAAACCCGTCCGAAGGGTTGTGAGTTCTTCAGTGACGGAATCCGTTACCAAGATGTTGGTGAGTGTCGTGTCGGCGGAAGGAACGGCTAAGCAGGCCCGAATCGAAGGTTTTGACGTGGCCGGCAAAACGGGAACGACGAAAAAACTAATCGAGGGACAGTATTCGAACCGTCATCACGTGGCATCATTCGTTGGTTATTTTCCAGCGGAAGATCCCAAGGTCGTGATCACGGTTGTTGTGGACGAACCAAAGATGAAGGCCGGACTTTCGGGTTATGGTGGAGTGGTCGCAGCTCCCTCTTTTAAGCGGGTGGCCAAGGGTATAATCGCTTACCTCGGGATGAAGCCAAAACCAAAAGAGGGAGAAACCTTAGCTCGAGGAAACGGGCCTAGTCGTTCCGCACTGTGAAAATTTGCCTACTAACATGAAGACCAAAAAACAAAATAAGGAAAGCATGGAGCGCATCCATGAAAGACTCCTCGGTACGATCAAATTAAGAGACTTGATGGAAAGGGAGTCAGCGAACGTTCAAGGGGACGGACATGCAAAAGTAAGCGGATTGGTTACGGATAGTCGGAGAGTCACACCCAATTCCGCATTCTTTGCCTTGCCTGGTCTTCGAACCGATGGGAACGACCATTTGCAAGAAGCCATTGATCGCGGGGCAAAAGTGATCGTAAGCGAATCCGAGCAACTTGATTTGCCACTTGGTGTCACGAGCGTGAAAGTCGACGATTCAAGGTTGGCATTGGCTCAATTCGCCAAACGATATCATGGAGCGCCTGATTCTTCTTTGCGTGTTGTCGGGGTGACTGGAACGAATGGGAAGACAACCGTCAGCTCTCTTGTGCGTCACCTGTTGGAAAGACCTGGGAAACCCGTCGGTTTGATCGGTACGGTTCGTTATCATTTGGGTGACCGTGAAGTTCCCTCCTTCAAGACCACCCCTGAATCCGCTGATTTATATGCCTTGTTGAGAAGTATGCTCGTCGCGGGTTGTTCGGAAGCGGTCATGGAGGTGAGTTCTCACGGGATCCATCAGTCGCGGGTTGCCTCTCTTCAACTCGAGGTTGCGGTTTTCCTTAACCTCACCCGTGACCATTTGGATTATCATGAGAACATGGAGAGCTATTTTCGTGAAAAAAGAAAGATATTCAATGGAGACAACGGAAGTTTGCCCAAAGTGGCCGTCATCAACGGAGACTGTCCTTATGGGAGACGCTTGATTGAAGAACTTCCACCTCACGTCCAAGTTTTGTCATTCGGGTTGGAAGAAAACAATATTTTCCGGGCAAGAAACCTGAATCTTCAATCGAACGGATCCGAGTTCCTGCTCGAAGGACCATTTGGAACAATGATGGTGACGAGTCCGTTGATTGGTAGGTACAACGTGATGAACGTTCTTTCATCTTTTGCCATCCTCCATGCCTTGGGACACTCGGTGAGCGATGCAGTTCGAAAAGTCGGGGCTTTCGAAGGGGTGGACGGACGAATGGAATCCGTGGAAAAAGGGCAAAGCTACAAAGTCGTGGTTGACTATGCTCATACTCCCGACGCATTGCGCAACGCCTTGGGGATGCTCAAAGAATGCACTGAAGGGAACTTGCACCTGGTATTTGGATGTGGTGGAGACAGGGACAAAGGAAAACGCCTTGAGATGACCCGGGTCGCCTGCGCCGGGGCGGATCGAGTTTGGGCTACGGCCGACAACCCCCGAACGGAATCTCAGGGGAACATCTTCAAGGACATGCGCAAAGGGTTGGCCAAAGGTGCGAAGGTTTCCTTTGTCGAAGATAGGAGAAGGGCGATCAGTCTCGCCTTGGATGCAGCCAAAGAGAAAGATACCGTTTTAATAGCCGGGAAAGGTCACGAGACTTTTCAGGAGGTTCAGTACACCGCCATTCCATTTGACGATCGGTTGGTGGCGGGCGAATTGCTTAGTGCAAAATTACTTTCCGTATAGTGCCGGATTTTGATTCAGATTCTTTGGCCGAATGGTCGGAAGGCGCTTGGAAAAGTAAACCAAGTGGTTTGATTTCGGGGTTTTCAATTGATAGCCGGGCGATTTCGGAAGGTGAAATGTTCGTAGCCATCGAAGCGGAGCGAGACGGTCATGATTTTTTGTCCAACGCCGCCGAAAACGGGGCCCGGGCGGCACTCGTAAAAAAAGTGGATCTTACAGTCCCGATTCCTCAATTGGTGGTGGACGATACTTTGTCAGCCTTTCATCGAATTGCCCGGGGTCACCGAAATAATTTCAAGGGCTCGGTCGTGGGAATAACCGGGAGTTGTGGAAAAACCTCCACCAAAGATACCCTTGGTTTGCTTATGGGCAAAGACCGTACGCTCGCCACCGAGGGGAACCTCAACAATCACCTTGGGGTGCCTTTGACGGTGTTGCGCATGAATGACGACACCCACAAATTTGCAGTCGTGGAAGCCGGTATTAACGAAATCGGTGAAATGAGTATGTTGGCCCGTACGATATCACCGGATTTAGTCATCGTGACTTTGGTTGGCCATTCTCATCTTGAAGGTCTCGGGAACGTTGAGACTGTCGCTCATGAAAAGGCCATGCTTTTTGAAGACTCGGATTCGGACCCATTGGTTCTGTTTCCCGAAGACTGTTTGTCCTACGAGATTTTCTCGAAAAAAAGGCAAACAGGAAAAAACCATCTTGTCCTGAAGGAAGGGAAGCCCCCGCGTGAACCGCGGAGGAACGAAGCTTTTTACTCCATTTGGACTGAAACAAACAAGAACGGAGGCTCGTGGATGCTAGGGCTTTGGCGCCACGGGTCTCCGTTTCTTTCTCTACCCTTGCCCGCAGTTTCGGCGGGCATGGCGAGAAACGTTGCGTTGGCCGTATTGGCCGCCTTCGAACTGGGTGTTTCAGTCCAAGAAATTTCCGAACGCCTACCCCAATATCGCCCTTCGGCCTTGAGAGGCAGACGCCTCCAAGGCCGGGGGCGAACCTATTTCCTGGATTGTTACAATGCCAATCCATCCTCCATGAAAGATTCGATCGAGTTTTTCTCCAGTCAATGCGCCGACGTCCCCAAGCTTTTCGTTTTGGGAGGCATGGAGGAATTGGGTGAAGATGGCCCGAGACTCCATGACGAAGTCGCCCGCAACATTTCGGTCGAGCAACGGGACCGCATCGTTCTGATCGGAGAAAAAGCCTCTTGGATGGCCGAGGGGCTTTTGGCCGCCGGGGCAGGGGATGACCAAGTCATGGTGTTTGACCAAGCCGACGACGCGATTTCTTTGGTCGAAGATTTTGCCGGTGCAGTCTTGTTCAAAGGGAGTCGCCTTAACCAATTGGAGCGTCTTTTACCCACCTGGGCAGTGGATGAAACGGAGATGGGGGATGACGTTGAATGCTGAGTTATCTACAATTTGCAGAAGATTGGTTTGGCCCGCTCAGGCTTTTCCAATTCATCTCGGTGCGTGCGATATTCGCTGGAGTTACTGCACTGTTTTTGGGTTTCATTCTTGGGCCACGGCTTATTCGCGGACTTCAATCTTTTGGTGCGAGACAAGCCTTTCGGGAAAAAGAGGAAGTGGGCAAACTGGCCGAATTGCACGAAGGCAAAGCAAAGACGCCGACCATGGGAGGACTGCTTATCTTCGGAACGGTTTTGTTGTCGTCGCTCTTATGGGCGGAACCCAATGTTTACGTCGTCACCGCCATGGTGACCTACTCGCTTCTGACTTTAGTTGGTTTTGCCGACGACTACCTGAAAATTTCCAAAAAGAACAGCAAAGGATTACCCGGGCGGTTCAAATTGTTGGGTCAACTTTTGACCACCGTCGTGGTGTTGTTTCTTTTGCTTGGTCCCCTCACCGATCTTCTTACGGGAGTGCAGGGCAAAGCCGTGGGCAGTTCATCGAAGATGTTGGAGCTATGGGTTCCGTTTTACAAAGACGTCGTACTGCAGGGAATGAACGTCGCTCTGGTCTTTCTCTTGTTCATGCTTACCCTCTGCGGTTCGAGCAACGCAATCAACCTAACGGATGGACTGGACGGATTGGCCATCGGTTGCACAGTGACCGTCGCTCTCACATACGGGATCATGGCCTACGCTTCGGGCAATTATCTGATATCGGAGTACCTCATGATAAGCTTCGTTCCGGGGACCGGAGAATTGGCCGTAGTTTGCGCCGCTTTGCTCGGAGGGAGTCTGTCCTTTCTTTGGTACAACGCTCACCCCGCGGAAGTCTTCATGGGGGATACCGGATCTTTAGCGATCGGAGGATTGGTCGGAGTTATCGCCCTGATGATACACCAACCCCTTACCCTGGTCATCGTCGGAGGGATCTTCGTGATGGAAGCCGGGTCGGTCATCCTGCAGGTGGCATCCTTCAAGAGTCGAGGGAAAAGAATTTTTCTAATGTCGCCAATTCACCATCACTTCGAATTGAAAGGATGGAAGGAAACCAAAGTGGTGATCAGGTTTTGGATTCTGTCTTTACTGTTTGCAATCATCGGGCTGGCGACCCTGAAGTTGAGATAGCATGAAATCCAGGCTCAAGAATTTGGACGAATTGCGGCGTAAACCGGTCGCAGTTCTAGGCGCGGGTGTTAGCGGACGCGGGGTTGGTGCCCTGCTGGACCGTCTCGAATGGGAATACGTAACGTACGACGAGCAAAGCCGTGTTTTCGGTGAAACTGAAGCACGAGCTAGCTCGATCGTCGTTTACAGTCCCGGTTTTCACCCCAATCATCCTTGGCTTCAGTTGGCGAAACAAGAGAGCCTTCCCTTGCTTGGAGAAATGGATTTCGGATCTTGTTTTCTGGAGAACCCGATCGTTGCGATAACCGGGACCAATGGAAAAACGACCCTTACGACTCTTCTTAGCAAAATATGGAAAGAAGCCGGAAAAAAAGCCGTGGAAGCCGGCAACGTCGGATTACCCCTTTGTGAACTGGTCGCTCGTGGAATCGACCCCGACGCACTTGTATTTTTGGAAGTAAGTTCCTTTCAAGCCCAAGGTCTCAAGTACCTTCGACCGAACAACGTGCTATGGACGAATTTCGAAGAAGACCACTTGGACCATCACGGCTCGATGGAAGAATACTTCCGTTCAAAGTCGCACCTACTGGACAAGGCTTCGGGGAATGAATCGTGGGTTGGCCGAAGCGTATGCCAATCGGCTCGTCAGTTTGCCTACGAAATGCCGGAGAACACCAAGGTCGTGACCCGAGAGGAAGTGGACTCGTCCTTTTTACCGCCCGATCATTTCATGCATTCTTATCCGCAGCTTGAAAACCTGTCCCTTGCCTGGAGTTTCTGCCACGCCCGGGGTATTTCGAAAAACCAATTCGAGCAGGCAATCCTTAATTATTCGCCCGAACCTCATCGGTTGGAGAAAATCGCCACGGTCGGCCAAGCTACTTTTTGGAATGACTCGAAGGCGACCAACACCTCGGCAGCAGTGGCCGCGTGCCGTAACTTTTCGGGTACTCTTTTTTGGATTGGTGGTGGACGCGCCAAGGGCGGGGATTCCGGCAGACTGGTCGACCTTGTGAAACCCTTCGTTCAACGGGCATACCTGATTGGTGAAATGGGTGAATCGCTCCAAACGAATTTTGGGAAGGAAGGAGTTCTCGCCACTTTATGTCACAACTTGAAAGAAGCGGTGGCACAAGCCTACGCCCAGGTAACTGAACATACGGACGTGCTCTTCAGTCCGGGGTTTGCAAGCTTTGATTCCCATGCCAATTATTCCGAGCGGGGAAAATCATTCATTGAAGCCGTTTTCGATTTGAAGAAAGCCGTTTCCGGCATTACTCAAGAAAGCATTAACTGACCCTACACCAGCAAAGAAGGTAAACATGAAACTAACAAAGATATTCGGAATCGTTCTGTCTCTTCACGTCGTGGTAATCCTACTCGTGATGTTCCAACCAGGTTGTCAAACCGCAGATAAACCCCCCCCCGCCACTGGCGAAGCTCCGCAGGAAAAACCTGCGTTCAATGGAGGATTATCCACACCGGGGACCACGCAACCCAAACCAATCCCTCCAACGGGTCCGGTTTTTGCCAACCCCACGCGTCCTGATCCGGGAGACCTCATCGTCCCCGGTCAAAGTCCGATCGAACCAGCCCCCTTGCCGCCGGTCATCGTTCCCGATCCTGATCCCGGACCCATCAACCTCGCTCCAACGGACGTCACGGTTTACAAAATTCAGCGAGGGGATACGCTTTGGGGCGTTGCCCGCAAAAACAACATTTCACTGGCTCAATTGCTCGCGGGCAACCCATCCTTGGACAAAAACTCGAGGTTGGCGATCGGCCAGCAAATCATGTTACCCGCCGGTGGGGCTCCATCGACTCCCTCCGCCCCGGTTGCTCCTTCTGTTTCCGTTCCGACTGACGGATCTTCCTACGTCGTGCAAGCCGGGGACAACCTCTCGCGGATCGCCGGCTCTCAAGGAGTCAGCCTGAATGCCTTGTTTCAGGCCAATGGTTTGACGAAAAGCTCGATCATTCGCCCCGGTCAGGTACTGATCATCCCGAGCGGGGGAGTTTCCGTCACGGTTGCTCCTCCTACGCCCTCGGTGGTTCCGGAAGGATCGCTTACCCACGTAGTGAAAAAGGGAGACAACCTTACTCGGATATCGGCAATTTACGGCACCACGGTCAGGCAGATCATGGAGTGGAACAACCTCTCGGATGCGGGGAGAATAAGCATCGGTCAAAGCTTGGTTGTTTCGGGGCCGAACACCGGACCCTCGATCCCCCAAGCCGTTTCTCCGGTTCCAACTGATCCGGTTCCCGTTGACCCGGATGCGAGTTTGCAGAATTTTTTCAAAGACGAAGTGGAAGACAGACCAGTTATTAACGTCGGAGAGACGCAACCCTGATCAGGGCATATTCGTAAACGTGGGTGTGAGAACAAAAGGGTGGTGGAGGAAACGTTAGACCGGGGAGTAACAAAACCAGGCAGCTTGATCACGATTTATTTGATCGCAGTTGCCTTGGGACTGACCCTTTTGGGGTTGGTCATGCTTTATAGTGCCGGTGTAACCGCCCGTCATGGACCCAACGGTTTGCTTACCAGGCAAATCATGTGGGTCAGCCTTTCCTTCGCAGTCGGAGTATATTCCGCCTTCATGAACCTCGACTGGCTTAAGAAGCGTATCTGGTGGATCTTTGCGATCTGTATGCTCGGTCTCGTTCTTACCTTGATTCCCGGACTTGGGGTCAAAGTCAATGGAGCTCAAAGATGGCTTGGCTTGGGACCCTTGCGCATTCAACCCTCCGAATTTGCCAAGATCGGATTGGTCTTCGCGCTTGCCTCCTATTTCTCCTCCCGACAAAGGGAGATCAAATCCTTCCTCTATGGCTTTGCCGTACCCTCCGTAATCATCGGCTCGATGTGCGGACTCATTATTTTGCAACCCGACTTCGGAACCTGTTTTCTTTGTGGTGCCGTAGCCGCCACCATGATGTTTCAGGCGGGCACGAGCCTACGCTGGCTTTTGCCCTCCGTGGGGCTTGCGATCTTTGCCTTTTCCATTCTCGTATATTTCGACCCTCACCGGATTCGCCGGGTGACCTCCTTCTTGGACGTCGAAGCCAATGCCAACGACAGCGCCTGGCAATTGTGGCAAGGGATGTTGGCCTTCGGAGTCGGAGGGGTCAATGGAGTAGGCTTGGGCATGGGACGCCAACAAGTGCATTTTTTGCCCGAGGCTCACACTGATTTTATTTTGCCGGTAATCGGGGAAGAACTCGGTTTGATCTACACCCTTGGAATCGTGCTTTGCTTTCTGATCATGTTCGTGGGCGTGTCTTGGCGATTATTGCAAGCCCCCAGACTCTACGAATATTTATTGGCCCTGGGAGCGCTTCTGTTTGTATCCCTGCAGGCGATCATCAACATCGGAGTGGTAACTGGATCGATGCCGACCAAAGGGATGTCCTTACCCTTCATCAGTTACGGAGGATCGAACCTCATGGTGACCTTTATTTTCGTCGGGTTGATCATCAACGTTTTCCGACGTTGGGATAACCCCAAAACTCTCAAACCCCGAGAAATATGAGAAACATCGTCATCGCCTGCGGAGGAACGGGTGGTCACTTGACCCCTGGTATCGCACTTGCTCAAAGTCTTGAAGAAAAAGGATGCCCCTGTTGGTTGTTGATCAGCCAAAAAGCGGTGGACGACAGGCTCTCCAGCAAATATCCCAAATTATCTTTTGTTCCCATGCCGGGAGCTCCCCTCATCAGGACCCCGCTTGGCATCCTGCGTTTTTTGTATGGGTTTGCCCGTTCCTTTTGGAGCTCCTACCGTTTTTACAAAAAGGTGGGCGCCGACGCCCTTGTTGGGTTCGGCGGTTTTTCCTCCTTCGGGCCCGCCATGGCCGCCCGAATGAAAGGGATGCCCGTATTGATTCACGAAGCGAACCGAGCCGTCGGCAAAGCGGTACGCTTCCTAGCTAAGCGTTCGAGCCGCCTTTACTTACCCGAAGGTATGCAACTCGAAGGCATTTCGCCCGAGATCACCCGCAACATCGGCTATCCGCTCCGTCAAGAGTTTCGGCGGATTCCCCGCGAACGAGCCCGCAGGCAACTAGGTGTGCCTCAAGGAGACCGTCTTCTCGTCGTACTCGGAGGAAGCCAAGGCGCGGCCTCTCTCAACACCTGGGTGAAGAAGAATATCGAAGAATTGGCCAAGGAAGGAATCTCCACCTATTGCCTTACCGGCATGAACAAAGAAAGCTCCGGAGTCGTCGAACTGGAAGGTCCCATCGGGCAAACCGTAACGAGTCGTTTCGTTCCCTTTACTGATGAAATGAACGCCGTTCTTTCCGCCGCGGACCTTGTTATTTCGCGTGCCGGAGCAGGAGCCATTGCCGAGATCATTCGGTGCCGAGTTCCCTCGGTTCTCGTTCCTTATCCTCACGCCGCAGACAATCACCAGTACCTCAACGCCAGTTTCCTCGAGAGAAAAGGCGGAGGAATCGTCTGCCTGGAAGAGAAAATGAAAGATATCCTTTTGGATGAAGTACGCGAGGTGATGTTCAACGAGGAATTCCGGGCT
>JAURNO010000260.1 GCA_030830145.1 Verrucomicrobiota bacterium | reverse complement strand
TCAACTGCATAACCGATACCAGAAAATTCACCGACCCGATCCGTGGATTTAGGTTCGTCGATCGACATTCCGTACTCAAAACCGGAGCAACCCCCGGGTTCCACGAAAATCCGCAATAGCTTGCCTGGCGTGGATTCAGCCGTCATTTCCGCAACTTTTTTCACGGCAGACTCGGTAAAAATAATCATAAAAATATCATCTTACGAAAGAGTTGTGGAGTCAACAAGGAGATTTGCAGCGTGATTTGCGCCAAAAACGCAAAAAAGAACGATTAGGGCAAATCTTGTCTTGATGAAAACATCTTTTACCCGTAGCTTGGATAGACAAATCATTTTACAAATTAATGAAACACATTTTTAACGAAGTTCACTACGAACTTACCCGTAAAATTGCCGAGGGAGGAATGGGATTGGTCTACGAGGCTACTCAACGGGGAATCGGAGGGTTTCGCAAAGTCGTCGCCATCAAGCTTATTCGCGAGGAATATTCCGCCATTGAAGAATTCAGGAATAATTTCATTGGAGAAGCCAAGCTTGTAGCTGACTTGATCCACACGAACATTGTTCAAACCTACCATTTGGGAAAGATCGGGGAGCAATACTTCATGACCATGGAGTTCGTCACCGGGTGGAACCTCGAAGAGTTTTTGGAAAGGCACGTGGAAACCGGCCAGTATGTCCCGGCCGACTTAGCCGTCTTCATCGTTTCGCGCATCTGCCGCGGACTTGGTTACGCTCACCTCAAGACCGATGACAAAGGCAGGCCTCTCGGGATTGTCCATCGCGACGTAAACCCCAAGAACATCATGATTGCGAAGGAAGGCGACGTAAAGTTGACCGACTTCGGAATAGCCAAGGCACTCGACCTGATGTACAATCAAGAGGGTGAAGTAATCGCAGGCAAAGACGAGTATCTTTCTCCCGAGCAGGCTCGGTGCGAAGTCACCGACCCCCGGGCGGATCTCTTCTGTTGCGGTATCGTCATGTCCGAACTGATGCTCAACCGCAATATCTTCGAGGATATCGGAGATGCTCCGATTGAGATGTATCACGAAAAAACCATCGACAACATCCTGAACCTCCCTATCCCGAATTTCAGCGAGATTCGCTCGGATATTGATCCGAGACTCAATCATATTCTCCACACTGCGTTGAAAAGGCCCCGCGAGCAACGCTATCAGTCTTCCGAAGAGATGCTCGTGGAACTCGAACAGTTCATCTACGGAGAGGGATATGGTCCGACCAACGAGAAGCTAGCGAAGTATGCCAACGATTTGTTCGGAGAGGACGGTCAGAACGCCGCACTCAGATGGCATGAGGAGAAGCTAGAGCAAAAAAAGCAAAAATCCTGATCTAGATGGCGATTCAATCTCAGGGCCTGCGACAAGTACAGAAGCAGACTCAGAACCTCGTTCTGGCACCACAGCTTCGTCAATCGCTAAAAATCCTTCAAGTCCCCGCGCTTGAACTGAGATCCGCCATCCTCGAAGAGTTGCAGACCAACCCACTTTTGGAAGAAGTCGGGACGAACGACGAAAGTCTCGATGCGGAGGAACCGACGTCTTCACCCGAGGAAAGCAAAGAGGGCGAGCAGGAGGAATTCCCCGAAGACCCCGGTGAGTCCGAAAAGGAAAGCGAAAGCCCCGAGGCAAGTCTCGAAGAAGGCACGGAATCCTCGGAAGACCTCCTCGACTTGGATTTTTCCGACGAATTCGCCGCCCTCAAGGAAATGGAGGAAGACCTTCGCGAACATTATGAAAGGGAGTACGAAGGGGAGGCAAAGTTGGGAAACTCGGACGCCGCTGAAAAAAGGAAATTCTTTTTCGATTCCCTGGTTGCCGAAACCTCTTTGCAGGAACATTTGCTCGACCAACTGAAATTAGTCGTAATCACCAAGGGCCAACGTAAAGCATGCGAATACATGATCGGAAGCTTGGATGAGAACGGCTTTCTTTCTGGCAACCTGTCCGACTTGGCCTTGCTTTCCGGCATCGCTCTCGAAGATCTCCAGTACGGCTTGGGAACTCTGCAGTCTTTCGACCCCATTGGAATCGCTTCCCTTGATCTGCAAGACTGCCTGCTCAAGCAGATGGAAGCACAAGACATGGTGGGGTCTCACTCCTATCAAATCGTCAAAGATCATTTTCCGCTTCTCATACGAAGGAGAGTCCCCGAACTATCCCGTAAACTTTCGCAGCCTACTGAGGTCGTACATCGGGCAATTGAGCAAATCGCCGAACTTGACCCCGCACCGGGCAGGCGTTTCTCGGAAGACACCAATCAATCCGTTTCGGCGGATGCGACCGTCGAACGGGTTGGCGAAGAGTGGTCGGTCAGCTTGAACAACGATTACATACCCAAGCTCAAGATCAATCGGACCTACAAGGAACTGATGACCAAAGGAGTGCTCTCAAGCAAAGAGAAGGAATACGTAAGGAACCAAATGAGGGCGGGAAAATTCCTCATAAGCTCGATTGACCAGCGCCAAAATACAATTGAACGAATCACCCGTAAAATCATCGAACGACAAGCGGGCTTTTTCGACGAAGGAAGTTCCAAACTCAAGCCTATGACCATGGCGGAAGTCGCAACGGCAATCGAGGTTCATGAAACCACGGTCTCCAGAGCCATAGCCAACAAATACCTCAAGACGCCGCATGGGACCTTCCCCTTCAAGTATTTTTTTACGCCCGGATACTCTGGGAAGGACGGAGGCACCGTGTCCAATACAAGCGTAAAGGAAATCATAGGCAGCATCATCGAGGGCGAGGATCCGGAAAAACCTCTAAGCGATCGCAAAATCGTCGACCTTCTTTCCGAAAAAGATATCTCGCTTGCCCGTCGAACGGTTGCAAAATACAGGGAGGAGCTCGGAATTCCCGCGACCAATCTGCGTAGGCGGTATTAGTCGAAAGCTCATCGCTTCAAAGCAGTCAGTCGATGAACAAGCCTCCACAGTCCGCTCCCCCAAAGTTCCCTTTGGTTGTGGATGCCTCTTCGACGAAGATCCAAGTCGGCATCCCGAGAGAAATGGACTGGCTTCATGTGGAAACCGTTGAACTGCCTGCCATGGAGGGACTGTTTCAGGCTGTTTCCAACCTTTTGAACAAGGTCGACTTCAGCTTAGGCGAGGCGGAAGAGCTTTTTTTCTGCGAAGGCCCGGGTTCCACTCTCGGACTTCGCATCACCGCGGCCTTCGCCAAAACCGTCATCTGGGAAGGGAGAGGGAAAGTTTCGCTCCAGACCTACAACGCACTTGACATGGCATCCCGAATGACCGACCAAGCGCCGCTTCATCTGCAAGCGCCCTTCCGGAAAGGCTGGCGGTTCGTCCGAACTCCAGCCAAAGGGAGCGAGGTCGGAACCAAGCAACTCTATGAAAGCAAGGAAGCCCTGTCATTGTTTCCGGAAAGCCATCACCTGCCTGATCCGCGGAGCGTCGGAGAACCAATGAAAGAAGACAGAATGATCGAATACGACTTGGCCCTCACCAAAGGATTGAAAGACTTGCATGCGGTCTCCGAACCGGCGGATGCCCCCGTCGTCTACTCCCCTGTTCCTCCTACCTTTAGAAAATGGAACCCCGCCCGGGTTTCCGCAGGCAAGGAATGAAAACCTTTCCGAGAGTAACGAAATGAAAGGAATGCGTTGCTGGGCCGAAATTGATTTGGCGGCTCTCGAGCGCAATCTTGTTCTGATTCGGAAATCCCTGCCCACTGGTGTCCGCCTGATCTCGGTCGTCAAAGCCGATGCCTACGGACACGGCATTCATCCAACTGCAACCCGCCTCATGCAAGCTGGCGTAGATACCTTTGCAGTTGCCAACGTGAAGGAAGCCGCCGACATCAGAGAGATGGGGTCGGGATGGCCCATCCTTCTACTGGGCCCTCTCCTTGCCGAAGAGGACCATGCCCTTCTTGACTACGATCTGACCGCCGCCTTGTCTTCCCAAGAAGAACTTGAGCGTTTTCAGGCTTTGGCCCGCAAAGAAAATCAGGAAATCTCCGTACACCTCAAGATCGATACGGGGATGGGAAGACTGGGAGTCTGGTGGGAAAACGCACTCTCCTTGATCGAAGCCATCAAACAAGCTCCTGAAATAAAACTTTGTGGAATCCTCACTCACTTTGCCCAGCCTTCGGACACCGGTTTTACCAAGGAACAAAGAAAAAGGTTTCTTTCGATAATCGAACAGGCAAAGCTCGACAACGAACCATCTTTTCTCATCCACGCGGACAACTCCTCGTCGCTTCGATCTTTCGAGAACAACTCTTTGTTCAATGCCGTCCGGATCGGTCTGCTGCAATTCGGCATCGCGTCTCCCCGCGGTAGTCTGCTTGGCGGTCTTGAAGTCGAACCAGTCCTATCCTTCCACTCCAAGCTCGCCATGGTCAAGGAATTACCCAAGGGCACCACACTCAGCTATGACAGGCAATACACCTTGAAAAGGGACTCGAGAATCGGAATCATCAGCGCGGGATACGGCGATGCCATTCCTCTGCATTGCGGCAATCGCTCAAACGGACTCATTCAAGGCCAATCCTATCCTCTGATCGGAAGAGTCACCATGGATCAAACCCTGATCGACCTTACGGACTCCAGAGAGGAAATTCAATTGGGCGAAAAAGTTACCCTCGTTGGGAAACAGGACAGTCGGGAAATTCTGCTCTCAACTTTGGCCGAAGACGCAGGAACCATTCCTTGGGAACTGCTCTGCTCGATTACCAAGCGAGTGCCCAGAATTTATCGGACCAAAAGGGAATAACAAAAGAGCGGAAACCCCTAGATATCGAGGTTGTTCTGGATCGCCTCCACGGTCGCCTGCAACTTCTCAAAACACTTGGCTCGGTCGTCGTAAGCTTGCTGACCATCTTCCGGGCAACCATAGGGGGAAACCCACCCCATGCCTCTTTCCTGATGCAATTCATGAACCTGCCCGAGCCATTTGGAAATTTGCTCCAAGTTGGCCAATATCCGGTTCCCATCCCTTGGCTTGTCGTGCGGATTGCCATAAGGCATTCTTCCCACGACCTTTCCTTCCTCATCCTTGCTTTCCTCCCATGCAACCTCGGCAGTTTCACAGGCTTCCCAAAAACGGATCTTTGAAAAATCAACGCATCCACCGGTAACAGCCTGAGCCATCGCCTCGATCTCGGGCATGGCTACCTCGGCAAAACTTTCCTCCTCTTGAGGCTCGAAACCGTGCTCCGCCTGAATGAGAATCTGAGCCTTCTCATCCAACGCTTTCGCCAGTGCCTTGACCATGGAGTAGCTGATCTGTTCCTTGAGGTTCCCCTCCAGCATCAAGTCAACCGCGTCAAAGGAAGGGGCTTCCGTTTCATCTTTGGGTTGGTCGTCCGTAGTTTCTTCTTCGGTTGTCATGTCGATACATTCATGGAGAAAACCTCGGCAACTTCAACGCCAATCCATCGGACATGCAAATCTTTTACCGGCAATGAAGAGCCTAATCAATCTCCTCACAGCCAAGACGTAACCCTCAACTCGAAAGTCCGTCATTCAGCAGAATTTCCTCATGCCGTAAAATAAATGTTTTCACAAGGGGGCATGAGAACTTGCCACTAGGTCGCCCCCCTTATAATTTAACCCTATTACCTTTCAACGCATATCATTTCGAATTATGGGTAAAAGCCTAAAGATCCTCTCTCTTGTCTCCTTGTTTTCCGCTTGCCTGCAACTTGCCGCAGAAGAAAAGCAAACCGTAAGTTTCAACCGTGACATTCGTCCCATTCTCTCGAGCAAGTGCTTTCATTGCCACGGTCCGTCCGAGAAGTCCAGAAAGGCAAAACTCCGGCTGGACATAGAGGAACTCGCCCTTTCCGAACGCGACGGCGTTCGGGCAATCGCCCCCGGAAACCTGGACGACAGTGAAATTTGGCACCGAATCCTTTCCGACGACCCCGACGAGGTGATGCCTCCGCCCGAGAGCAAGAAACCCATGACCAAAGAAGAGATCTCACTCTTTAAGACCTGGATCGCCGAGGGTGCGAAATGGGAAGACCATTGGTCTTTTACTAAAATCAAGCAACCTGCCCTTCCGGAAGTGAGCAACCCCGACTGGTGCCGTAACCCGATCGACCATTTCGTGCTCAAAAATTTAGACAAGCGCGGTCTCAAACCATCTCCCGAAGCAGACCGTCGGACTCTCGCCCGCCGCCTTTACCTGGATCTAACCGGGCTACCCCCTTCACCCTCCGAAGTGAAAAGTTTTCTGGAAGACAAATCTCCCGATGCCCTCGAGCGTTTGGCGGATCGCCTGCTTGCCTCGAATGGGTATGCCGAAAGAATGGCTCTCGTATGGATGGACGCGGCTCGCTATGGAGACACTTCGGTCTTTCACGACGACGGCCCAAGAACCATGTGGCCCTGGAGAGATTGGGTGCTTAATGCCTACAAGAACAACATGCCATTCGACCAATTCACGATCGAACAACTGGCCGGCGACCTCCTTCCCGAATCCACGGTCGAGCAAAAGATTGCATCCGGATTCAACCGCAACCACGCAACCACCGACGAAGGCGGTGTGATCGCCGAAGAATTTCGGGTCGAATACGTCGTCGACCGGGTCAAGACCACGGCAAATGTATGGATGGGCCTGACCATGGAATGCGCCCAATGCCATTCCCACATGTACGACCCCATCTCGCAAGACGAGTATTATAATTTCTACGCCTTCTACAACAACAACGCTGATCCCGGCATGCAGACCCGTCGGGGCAATCAGGCCCCCGTGGTCAACGTTGAAAGCTCCGAGCAGAAAAGCAAGAAGGTGGAATTGGAAAAGAAGGCTGAAGAAATCACCAAGAAACAGGACGCCCGCCGGAAAGAAGCCCAAAAGGCTTTCGACGATTGGACGGAAGAGCAATTTCTTACCGCCGGAGAGAAGAAATCTCCGGTTGCCCCCTCCGGTTTGGTTTCTCATCTCCCCCTCGACAGCTTCGAAAAAAACCTCACCCCCGACATTGCCCGAAACACCACGGATTGTAGACTCCACGGCAAAGCGAAGCCAATCGGCAGCGCCAAATTCAACGGTGGATTAAAGATCGAGGGCAACGGATTCGTCGAGGTCAAGGGATTCAAAGACCCTACTTGGAACAAGCCATTCAGCTACGGTTGCTGGTTCAAAACCTCGAACGGCAATCAAAATGGAGCCGTCTTCGCCAAGATGGACGAGGGCAATGCTTTTCGCGGATTCGACCTTTGGCTACAGAATGGCAAACCCGGTGCCCACATCATCCACAAGTGGCAGGATAATGCGGTCAAGGTCGTTGGAAAAAAGAAGATCGCGGCCAAAAAATGGCAACACGCTTTCATCACCTATGACGGCTCGGGAAGAGCTGCCGGCACGCGGGTCTACCTCAACGGCGAGAAGCTCGACCATACCGTGGAAGCCGATGGACTGACTGCTACGATCGCAACGAAGAAACCCCTCCGTTTAGGCCGTCGCTTCAATACCTCCATCACCAACGGGGTGGAAATCGACGACGTCCGTTTTTACGATAGGGAGCTCACTTCGATCGAGGTCCAGTCCCTTTTTGGTTCCGATACCATAACCCCGCTTTTGGCTCTATCCGCAAGCGACAGGACACCTGGGCAAACGAAAACCCTTTTCGATCATTACCTCAACTCCATCGACAAGCCCTATCAGAAGCTCGCCAAGGAAAAAGATCAAGTAACGGGCGAACTCGCATCTCTTGCCAAAAGCAAGATCACCTCCATGATCATGGCCGACAACCCCGCCAACAAGATGCGCAAGACCTATCTTTTGATGCGCGGACAATACTCGTCACCCGACAAGTCCAAGGAATTTCAGCCCGACACCCCGACCTTTCTTCCTCCCATGAAGGAGGACCTGCCCAAAACTCGACTCGGCTTGGCCAAATGGATCGTCGACCCCCAGCATCCGCTCACCGCGAGGGTAGCAGCCAACCGGCATTGGCAGACCATCTTCGGCCGTGGACTGACCGACACTCCGAGTGACTTCGGTTCTCAAGGAAATTGGCCCACTCATCCAGACCTGATCAATTGGCTCGCCGCCGATTTCCGCGACAACGGATGGAACGTCAAGAGAGCAAT